>JAEWKY010000255.1 GCA_023457615.1 Actinomycetes bacterium
GCGCAGGAGGCCGCGCCGACGGCCGCCGAGCGACGCGCCGCCCGGCGGGCGAATCAGACGACGTTCAACCACGTCCTCGCCCTGCTCGCCTCGCTCGGGCTCGTGATCCTCCTCGTCGTGGTCGTCGTGCGTCCCGACGTGCCGCGCCCCACCGAGGACTGGGCCGCGGCGGGGAGCGCCGCTCAGCAGTCGGTCGACGAGACCCTCGCGATCCCGGAGCTGCCGGAGGGCTGGACGGCGAACCGCGCGCGCCTCGTGACGAGCCCCGGCGACGGCGTGACGCGCTGGGAGATCGGCTTCCTCACGCCCGCCGGCGAGTACCTCTCGCTCGTGCAGGGGCTCGACGCCAACCCTTCGTGGCTCGCCTCCGAGGTCGCTGAGGAGCCCGCCGACGGCACCCTGCGTCTCGACGGGCTCACCTGGGACCGCCACGACCGCCGCACGGCGCCGAACCCGGGCAACGTCGAGTACGCGCTCTCGACGGTCGTCGGCGCCTCGACGATCGTGCTCGCCGGCACGGCCGACGACGCCGAGTTCGAGACGCTCGCCGCCGCCGTCGCGGAGTCGCTGTCGTGACCGTCGAGGCGCGCCGCACCCCGGCCGACGTCTGGCGCGAGATGGCACGCGGCAACGAGCGGTTCGTCGCCGGCGAGCCCGCGCATCCGCGACAGGACGCCGAGCGCCGCACCGAGCTCGCCGGCGGCCAGGCGCCGCACGTCGCGCTCTTCGGCTGCTCCGACTCCCGGCTCGCGGCCGAGATCATCTTCGACAAGGGTCTCGGCGACCTCTTCGTCGTGCGCAACGCCGGCCAGGTGATCTCGGATTCGGCGATCGCCTCGCTCGAGTACGCCGTCGCGGTGCTCGACACCCCGCTCATCGTCGTGCTCGCCCACGACGCGTGCGGCGCGGTGCAGGCGGCGATCGACCTCGACTCGCCCGATGCGCGGCCCCTGCCGCCGCACATCGCCGGGCACATCGCCGGCATCCGCCCCGCGGTGCGCGCCGCCGCGACGCGCGACCCCGAGACCGTGGGACACGTGCACCTCGAGCGCACCGTGCAGGCGCTCGTCGAGCGCAGCGAGCTCGTCTCCGATGCCGTCGCCGCGGGTACGCTGGCTGTCGTCGGCGCGAACTACCGGCTCGAAGAGGGTCGCGTGGTTCCGGATGTCGTCTTAGGGGACATCGGGTCCTGACCCGATCCACCCGCCACGCCACCATCCCTTCGCCAGAATCCCCACGAAAGGCCACGTCGCCGTGAGCACGCAAGACCCGCAGTCCGAGTCCGGCTTCCGCATCGAGCACGACACGATGGGGGAGGTGCGCGTGCCCGCGTCCGCCCTCTACTCCGCGCAGACCCAGCGCGCCGTCGAGAACTTCCCGATCTCCGGGTCCGGCCTCGAGCCCGGCCAGATCGTCGCGCTCGCCCGCATCAAGCGCGCCGCCGCCGTCGTCAACAAGGAGCTCGGCATCCTCGACGGCGCCATCGCCGACGCGATCGTCGCGGCCGCCGACGACGTGATCGGCGGGGCGCACCACGACCAGTTCCCGGTCGACACCTACCAGACCGGCTCGGGCACGTCGTCGAACATGAACATGAACGAAGTGCTCGCGACGCTCGCGACCGCCAAGCGCGGCGACAAGGTGCACCCGAACGACCACGTCAACATGTCGCAGTCGTCGAACGACGTCTTCCCGACCTCGGTGCACGTCGCCGTCACCGACGCCCTCCTCACCCAGCTGGTTCCCGCGCTCGACCATCTCGCGCAGGCCCTCGAGGTCAAGGCCGACCTGTGGAAGGGCGTCGTCAAGGCGGGCCGCACGCACCTCATGGACGCGACTCCCGTGACCCTCGGGCAGGAGTTCGGCGGCTACGCGCGGCAGGTGCGGCTCGGCATCGAGCGCATCCAGGCGTCCATCCCGCGCGTCGCGGAGGTGCCCCTCGGCGGCACGGCGACGGGTACGGGGATCAACACCCCGAAGGGCTTCTCGGAGCGCGTCATCGCGGTCGTCGCCGAGACCTCCGGGCTGCCGATCACCGAGGCGCTCGACCACTTCGAGGCGCAGGGGGCGCGCGACGGGCTCGTCGAGGCCTCGGGTGCGCTGCGCGTCATCGCGGTCTCGCTCACGAAGATCTGCAACGACCTCCGCTGGATGGGGTCGGGCCCGAACACGGGCCTCGCCGAGCTCTCGATCCCCGACCTGCAGCCCGGGTCGTCGATCATGCCCGGCAAGGTCAACCCCGTCATCCCCGAGGCGGTCATCATGGTCGGCGCCCGCGTCGTCGGCAACGACGCGACGATCGCCTGGGCCGGCGCGACGGGCAACTTCGAGCTCAACGTGGCGATCCCGGTGATGGGCACGGCGCTGCTCGAGTCGATCCGCCTGCTCGCGAACAGCTCGCGCCTGCTCGCCGACAAGACGGTCGCGGGGCTCGAGGCGAACGAGGAGCGGGCCCGCGCTCTCGCCGAGTCGTCGCCGAGCATCGTGACGCCGCTCAACAAGTTCATCGGCTACGAGAACGCCGCGAAGATCGCGAAGCACTCCGTCGCGAAGGGCCTCACCGTGCGCGAGGCCGTGATCGACCTCGGCTTCGTCGAGCGCGGCGAGCTCACCCTCGAGCAGCTCGACACCGCCCTCGACGTGCTGTCGATGACGCACCCGGGCTGACCCTGTCGCCGACTCGGTTGCACATGGCTCCGTCCTCCGGGAGCACTATGCGACTCACGCAGCCCTTTGTTGCACGCGCGCGTGAACTCCCGGGCGCGCGTGCAACTCGCGGGCGCGCATCCACCAGCTCCCCACGCCCGGTGCGACACTGACGACGTGCCCGTGAACCGCTCGCGCCGCGCCGTCGCCGCCCGACGGCGCTACCGCCGGTTCCTCGCGGCCGACAACGACCTCACCCCCGCCGAGTGGATGTCGATCCGCCTCGCGTGGGGAGGCTGCGCCTACTGCGGTTCGACCGACGGCGCCCTGCAGAAGGACTGCGTGCTGCCGCTCTCCCGCGGAGGCCGCTACACCCTCGAGAACGTCGTGCCGGCCTGCCGGTCGTGCAACGCGAGCAAGAGCAACGACGAGGTGACGGGATGGCTGCGCCGCACCCGTCGCGACGAGCCGGCGTTCCTCCTGCGCTGGGCGGAGGTCCTGGCCGCGCTGCGCGAGCCGCGCGTCGACTCCCCTTGACGTCGACTCGCCCTGACCGCGCTCCCTCCCGCGCCCCGACCGCCTCACGCCGGCGCTCGGACCCCCTGCGGCGGACCGGGCTCGATCCGCACGAACGAGACCAGGATCGTGCCCGCGACGGCGAGCATCCCGACGACGGCGAGGATGCCGCCCGAGGCCGCCGCGTCTCCGCCGGAGGTCATGAAGGTGTCGGCGATGCCCATGCCCATCGAGAACCCGGGGAGGAACACGGCCGCGACGACCCCGCCGATCAGGAGCAGGCCGAGTGCGGCGAGCCGCCGACGGGTGCGGTGGCGCTGCCAGCGGCGCACCGGGGCGAGCGCGAACACCGCGTAGGCGCCGACCCCGACGCCGACGAGCACGCCCACGAGGACGACCCATCCGACCGGCCCGGCGATCGGCAGCTCGCCCGCCGCGGCGAGCCGCGCGTAGATCTCGGAGAGCCCCAGGCCGGGAAGCTTCGCGAGGGGGTTCCAGACGAAGACGTGCGCCAGTCCGAGCGCCGCGACCGCCGGAGCCGTCACGGCGGCGACGAGGGTCGCGGCGAGGCGGGCGCTGCGCGACGCGACCCGGCCGTCCGTGAGCATGATCGCGACGGTGAGGAGCACGGCGGCGGCGGGGAGCGCGCCGAGGATGACGAGCATCGGGCCCAGACGCGAGACGACGACGGCGACGAGGCCGGCCGCCGCGAGGACGACGAGCAGCGCGGCCGCGGGACGCCGTGCCGCCACCGCCGCGCGCACGGCGGCGACGCCCGCGACGGTCGCGGCGAGACCCAGCGCGACGACGAGCACGGTGAGGACGGGGCCGAGCACGGGGATCGTCGGGAAGCCCGCGTACGCCTCGGCGCCGACGGCGAGCACCGCCGCCGCGAGCCCGAACCCCGTCGCGGCGCGCAGCCGGAGCGTGAAGGCCCGGGACAGCGTCATCCCCATCGTGTCCGGGTCGAGCCGGTCGATCGTGACGGCCGTCGAGACGGCGGCGAGGGCGATCGACGACCGCGACACCCCCGCCTCGGCCGCGCCGTCGAGATCGGCGAGCCACTCCTCGCGGTAGCGGATGCGGCGCAGCGCGGGCAGGCTGCGCGCCGCGACCCGCACGACGAGCCCGGCGACCCCGGTCATGAGCCGGCCGCCTGGGCGCGGAACGACGCACGCGGCGTGGCGGCCCTCGACACGGCCGCACGCGCCGCCTCGACCCCGTCGGCCGTCAGGCGGTAGAGCCGCCGGCGCGGCCCGCTCCGCGCGGGGTCGTCCTCCCACGCGGAGTCGACCCAGCCCGCGCGCTCGAGGCGCTCGAGGATCGGGTAGACGCTGCCGGCCGGTCGCGAGGTGAGGCCGACGATGCGCAGCCCCCAGATGCTCTCGGGCTCGCCGAGCAGCGCGGCGAGCACGTCGAGCGTGGCGGGCGTGAGGCGGCTGAGCGGTTCCATACCGCTAACTCTACCTATATAGAGATGGAGCGTCAGCCGACGACCGTGGTCCAGAGCCCGATCGCGCCGACGACGAGCAGCACGAGCACGACCAACCCGGCGAGACGCGCGAGCAGGTAGGCGGCGTCGCTCGGCTCGTTGGCGTCGGGATGGCGGAACGCCCAGGACTGCATCGCCTTCCACTGGCTCCGCGGGGAGATGACCGCCCACAGCGCGAGCCCCGCCGCGACGAGCGCCACCCCGACGAAGAGCACGATCCCCCAGTTCATGGCGCGAGCCTACGCGAGCGCGACCGTCGCGAGGAGGGCGCCCGCGTAGCCGAGCAGCAGGAAGGGCCCGAACGGGATGCGCGTGCCCCTCCCCCGCGCGACGAGCACGACGAGCGCCACGACGCCGCCGGAGAGGAAGGCGAGCACGGGCGACGCGAGCGCGATCACCGGGGTCGGCGCGGCGAGCCCGAGCACGGCCGCGAGCTTCACGTCGCCCATCCCCATGCCTCCCGTGAGGGCGAGGAGGAAGAGCATCCCGCCGTAGGCGAGACCCGCGACGAGCGGCACGACCGGCGCGACCCCCGTCGTCGCCCACGACGCCGCGGCCGCAGCGACGCCGACGAGCAGCCCCGGCACGACGAGCCGGTTCGGCAGCCGTCGCTCGGCGAGATCGATGCGGGTGAGCTCGGGGGCGACCGCCGCCACGTAGAGCGCCGGGAGGGCGGCGACGTGCGGTCCGATCGCGAACCAGGCCAGCATCCCGAGCACCACGACGAGCGGCAGCTGCCACCCGATCCGTCGCATGCCGCGATGCTAGCCGCGGCCGGGCGTCAGGCTCGCGATCCCTCCGCAGGCCCGAAGACGACGACGGTCGCGAGGTCCTCCGTGATCTCGGAGAACCGGTGCCCCTCGCCCGCCGGCACGAAGATCACCGTGCCGGGGCCGACCGGAACGGAGCCGGTGTCGTCGCCCGTGAACGTCGCCCGCCCGGAGAGCACGACGTAGATCTCGTCCTCGGTGTGCGGCGACTGGGGGTCGACCCCTCCGGCGGGGATGCGGTAGAGGCCCACGGAGAGGTCGGGCACGGAGAGCTGCTCGACGTAGCCGTCGGCCTCGGGGAGCGGGAGGAGTCGCATCCCCTCATCGTCGCGAGACGGCGGGCGGCCCGTCGAGAGCCACCCGCCGCCTCGTGGACGCCCCGGGCTACGCGCCCCGCTCGACCTTCTCGGCGAGCCGGTCGACGATGTCGGCGAGCTCGACGAGGCGCCGCAGGATCATGCGCTCGTGCTCGCTCGGCTGGAAGCGGTCCATCGGCAGCGCGTAGTCGCTCGGCCCGAGCATCGCCGCCAGGTGCGCGCGCACGATCTCGAGGTCGTCCCGCACGTCGCTCATGCGAGCTCGTTGCCCTCGAGCATCTCGGTCACGAGGGCCGCGATGGCCGACCGCTCCGAGCGCGTGAGGGTGATGTGCGCGAAGAGCGGATGCCCCTTGAGCGTCTCGATGACGCTCGCGACGCCGTCGTGCCGTCCGACGCGCAGGTTGTCGCGCTGCGCGACGTCGTGGGTCAGCACGACGCGCGAGTTCTGGCCGATGCGCGACAGCACGGTGAGCAGCACGTTGCGCTCGAGCGACTGCGCCTCGTCGACGATCACGAACGCGTCGTGCAGCGAGCGTCCGCGGATGTGCGTGAGCGGCAGCACCTCGAGGATGCCGCGCTCGACGACCTCCTCGAGCACGTTGTCGCTGACCAGGGCCCCGAGGGTGTCGAACACCGCCTGGCCCCAGGGGTTCATCTTCTCGTCCTTGTCGCCGGGCAGGTAGCCGAGCTCCTGACCGCCGACCGCGTAGAGCGGGCGGAACACCATGATCTTGCGGTGCTGCTGCTTCTCGAGCACGGCCTCGAGTCCCGCGCACAGGGCGAGCGCCGACTTGCCCGTGCCGGCGCGACCGCCGAGCGAGACGATGCCGATCTCCGGGTCGAGCAGCAGGTCGATCGCGAGGCGCTGCTCGGCGCTGCGGCCGTGGAGGCCGAAGACGTCCCGGTCGCCCCGCACGAGCCTGAACTCGCCGCGGCCCGTGACCCGGCCGAGCGCCGAGCCGCGGTCGGAGTGCACGACGAGCGACGTGTTGATCGGCAGGTCGGCGACCGCGCGCGACGACAACGACTCGGTCTCGTAGAGGTCGGCCATCTGCTCCGACGAGAGGTCGATGTCGGCCATGCCGGTGTACCCGGAGTCGACGGCGAGCTCCGCCTTGTACTCCTCGGCGGTGAGGCCGATCGACGCCGCCTTCACGCGCATCGGCAGGTCCTTCGACACGACCGTGACGTCGAGCCCGTCGCCCTTGAGGTTGAGCGCGACGGCGAGGATGCGGGAGTCGTTGTCGCCGAGCTGCAGACCCGACGGCAGCACCGACTGGTTGGAGTGGTTCAGCTCGACGCGGATCGACCCGCCCGCCTCCCCGGCGGACATGGGGAAGTCGAGACGTTCGTGCTGCCGACGCAGCTCGTCGAGGTTGCGCAGCGCCTGACGGGCGAAGTAGCCGATCTCCGGGTCGTTCCGCTTCGCCTCGAGCTCGGTGACGACGACGACGGGCAGGACGACGGCGTGCTCCGCGAAGCGGAAGATCGCCTTGGGATCGCTCAGCAGCACCGAGGTGTCGAGGACGAACGTGCGCTCCCCCTGCTTCGGCTTCCCACCTCCGCTCGTCGACGGCGTTGCGGTGGTGTTCTGCTGGGGCTTGTCGAGCGCGGGCACTCCCACTCCATCCCCGGGTGTTCCCCCGGTACGTGTGCGGAGCGGCCACTTCAGCGCGAAACGAACTTATGTGGCCGTTCCGACCAGGCGCCGTGCCTGATGACCCGAACGTAACCCCGGCCCCGCGGCGCGACGCCGCGACACGCCCCCGGCGCAGGTTACGAACCTGTGAATCCTTCACCGCGGGCGGATGCCGTGAGCCGTGCGCGCAGGCGGGCGCGCGTCCGCGACCAGCGCTGCCGGGCCGCCTCCGCGCGCAGCCCGAGCA
>JAEWKY010000256.1 GCA_023457615.1 Actinomycetes bacterium
AAGACATCCACCCGCGCCGTGATCGCGGCGGCGCCGATCCAGTCGACGAGGTTCTCGGCGGCGTGCTCGGTCGCCCGCGCATCCGACTCGACGGTCGTGATGCGCACCCCGGGGCCGAAGCGGTCGCCGACGGCCGCGGCGAGCAGGCCGACGCCGCCGTAGAGATCGAGGTTCGCCGCCTTCGGGTCGAAGAGGTCGGGGTCGATCGCCTCCTGCACCGCCGCCGTGAGGGTCGCGGGCGCGGCGGCGTGCACCTGCCAGAACCCCGTGTCGTCGACGCGGAACTCCCGGTCGCCGACGCGCTCACGGAGGACGGAGGGCTTCTGCGCACCGATCACGAGCCGCGCACCGTCGCCGACGGTCGGCGCGAGCACGGTCACCGAGCCCGCCCCCGGCATCGTCTCGCGGAGAGGCGCGAGCTCGCGCACGGCCGGCACCGCGAGCGGCAGGTCGGCCACGGGGACGACGCGGTGCGAACGCGCGGCGTACGGGCCGACCCTCCCGTCGTCGGCGACGTGCAGGCGCTCGCGCGTGCGCCATCCCGTGCCGTCCGCCGACCCGGGCAGCTCCTCGACCGCGACGTCCCGCGAGACCCGGGCCATGCGGCTCAGGGCGTCGGTCAGCACGTGCGCCTTGAGCGCGCGCTGCCGGGCGAGGTCGATGTGGCCGTAGTCGGCGCCGCCGGGGCGGTCCGCCGGGTCGCGGTCGACGGAGGCCTCGGCCCACACGTGCGGGCGCCGGTCGGGGCTCGCCTCGAGCACGCGCACCGTCTCGGCGCGCCAGAACTTCGCCTTGGAGTCGTCCGTCACTCGCGCGACGACGCGCTCGCCCGGGATGGCGTCGGCGACGAAGACGACGCGGCCGTCGTGCCGGGCGACCGACTCGCCGCCGTGGGCCATGTTGGTAGCCTCGACCTCGATCTCACGGCCCCGCATGTCGCCCATTCGAGCAAGCTTAGGAGTGCCTCGTTGACAAGCCGAGCGCCTCGTCGTCTCTACCTCGCCTCCACTTCGCCCGCCCGCCTCGCGACGCTGCGCGCCGTCGGCATCGAGCCGGTCGCCCTCGCGCCCGGTGTCGACGAGGAGGCCGCGGTGGCCGAGGCCGGGCCGCTCACCGCGCCCGACATGGTGCAGCTGCTCGCCCGGCTCAAGGCCGAGGCCGTCGTGGCGGCGCACGACGACCTCGACGGGCTCGTGCTCGGCGGCGACTCGGCGTTCGAGGTGGACGGGGTCGTCTACGGCAAGCCCCATCGGCCCGAGGTCGCGCGCGAGCGCTGGCGCGCCCAGCGCGGGCGGTCCGGGGTGCTGCACTCGGGGCACTGGCTCATCGACACGCGCACCGGCCGGGCCGTCGGCGCCCCCGCCGCCGCGACCGTGCACTTCGCGACCGACATCACCGACGCGGAGCTCGACGCCTACGTCGCGACCGGTGAGCCGCTCCAGGTCGCCGGCGCCTTCACGATCGACAGCAAGGGCGCCGCGTACATCGAGCGGATCGAGGGCGACCCGCACGCCGTCGTCGGCCTGAGCATCCCGCTCCTGCGCACCCTGACCCGCAGCCTCGCGGTGGAATGGCACGACCTCTGGAACCGGTGATCCCTCGGGGAGCCGCGCGGGCATCCCGCCTCAACTGAGGCGACCCACCGCGTATCGCGCCGGTTTCTGTGGGAGGGCGACAAATGCCCGGCCAAACGTCGGGGATAGGCTCGGGAGTTATGGCCACCGCCCCCGCCTCGCCGCGCCGGAAGATCACCAAAGTCCTCATCGCGAACCGCGGGGAGATCGCCGTCCGGGTCATCCGGGCCGCGCGCGACTCGGGCATCGGGTCGGTCGCCGTCTACGCCGACCAGGACCGCGACGCCCGCCATGTGAAGCTCGCCGACGAGGCCTACGCCCTCGAGGGCACGACGTCGGCCGAGACCTACCTCGTGATCGACAAGATCCTCTCCGTCGCCCGTCGCTCGGGCGCCGACGCCATCCACCCGGGCTACGGGTTCCTCGCCGAGAACGCCGACTTCGCCCGCGCCGTGATCGACGCCGGGCTCATCTGGATCGGCCCCTCGCCCGAGGCGATCGAGCGCCTCGGCGACAAGGTGTCGGCCCGCCACGTCGCCGAGAAGGTCGGAGCGCCCCTGGCTCCGGGAACGCTGAACCCGGTGAAGGATGCCGACGAGGTGCTCTCGTTCGTCGACGAGGTCGGCCTCCCGGTCGCGATCAAGGCGGCGTTCGGCGGCGGCGGTCGCGGACTCAAGGTCGCCCGCACGCGCGAGGAGGTGCCGGAGCTCTTCGAGTCCGCCACCCGCGAGGCCGTCGCCGCGTTCGGCCGCGGCGAGTGCTTCGTTGAGAAGTACCTCGACGAGCCGCGCCACGTCGAGACGCAGTGCCTCGCCGACTCGGTCGGCACCGTGATCGTCGTCTCGACGCGCGACTGCTCGCTCCAGCGCCGCCACCAGAAGCTCGTCGAGGAGGCCCCCGCGCCGTTCCTCACGCCCGAGCAGACGTCGCTCCTCTACGAATCGTCGAAGGCGATCCTGCGCGAAGTGGGCTATCTCGGCGCGGGCACGTGCGAGTTCCTCATCGGCAAGGACGGCACCGTCTCGTTCCTCGAGGTCAACACGCGCCTCCAGGTGGAGCACCCCGTCTCGGAGGAGGTCACCGGCCTCGACCTCGTGCGCGAGCAGTTCCGCATCGCCGAGGGCGGGCTGCTCGACGACGAGGACCCCGTCACGCACGGGCACTCGATCGAGTTCCGCATCAACGGCGAGGACCCGGGCCGCAACTTCCTGCCCACGCCCGGACCGGTCAACGTGCTGCGCTTCCCGGGCGGCCCGGGGGTGCGGGTCGACTCGGGCGTCACGACCGGCGACGTCATCTCCGGCTCGTTCGACTCGCTGCTGGCGAAGCTCATCGTCACCGGCCACACCCGCGCCGACGCCCTCGAGCGGGCCCGTCGCGCCCTCGACGAGTTCGAGGTCGCCGGGCTGCCGACGGTGCTGCCGTTCCACCGCAAGATCGTGCGCGATCCCGCCTTCACCGCCGCCGACGGCGGGTTCGGCGTCTACACCCGCTGGATCGAGACCGAGTTCGACAACGACCTCGAGCCGTGGGGCGGGATGCTGCCCGAGGCGTCCTCGCCCGAGAAGCGCCACGACGTGGTCGTCGAGGTCGACGGCAAGCGCATCTCGGTGTCGCTGCCGACGAAGCTCCTCCCGTCGTCGGGCTCGGTCTCGGCCGCCCCCGCCCCGAAGCGCCGCGGAGGCGGCGGAGGGGGCGCCGCGGCGGCCACGGGCGACGCGATCGCCGCGCCCATGCAGGCGACGATCGTCAAGGTCGCCGTGGCCGAGGGCGACAAGGTCGTGAAGGGCGACCTCGTGCTCGTGCTCGAGGCGATGAAGATGGAGCAGCCGATCACGGCGCACCGCGACGGCACGATCGCGGCGCTGGACGCCGCCGTCGGCACGACGGTCTCCGCGGGGCACCGGCTGCTCTCGATCGTCGACTGAGCGCATCCCGCGATCCCGGGTCGGACTCGGGGTGCTCCGTCGATCTGCGACCGGACTCGTCCCGCGATTCGGGGTCGGACTCGGGTTGCTCCGCCGATCTGCGCTTGCTCCGCGCCATTCCGGCGGAGTAAGCGCGAAATGGCGGAGTAACCCGGGGGGGGGTGCGTCAGCCGACGATGTGCATCGCGCGCGCGGCGTCGGTGATCGACCCCGAGAGCGACGGGTAGACGCTGAACGCGCGGGCGAGCTGGTCGACCGTGAGCCGGTGCTCCACCGCGAGGGCGATCGGCAGGATGAGGTCGCTCGCCTTCGGCGCGACGACGACGCCGCCGATGACCGTGCCCGAGCCCGTGCGGGCGAAGAGCTTCACGAAGCCGTCGGTGAGGCCCATCATCTTCGCGCGCGGGTTCGATGCGAGCGGGAGCTTGTAGATCTCGCCCTGCGCGATGCCCTGCTCGATCTGATGCTGCGACCAGCCGACCGTCGCCACCTCGGGCTGCGTGAAGATGTTGCTCGTCACGTTGCGCAGCTCGGTCGGGCTGACGGCGTCGCCGAGGGCGTGGAACACCGCCGTGCGGCCCTGCATCGAGGCGACGGAGGCCAGCGGCAGGAAGTCGGAGCAGTCACCCGCCGCGTACACCGAGGGCATCGACGTGCGCGCGACCCGGTTGACGCGGATGTGCCCCGACTCGGTGAGCTGGATGCCGGCCTCCTCGAGCCCGAGGCCCGCGGTGTTCGGGATGGAGCCCAGCGCGAGCAGCGCGTGCGATCCGGCGACCTCGCGGCCGTCGACGAGCTTCACGAGCACGCCGTCGGCGGTGCGCTCCACCGAGGCCATGCGGCTCTTGTTGAGCACCGTCATGCCGTTGCGGCGGAAGACGCTCTCGACCACCTGGGCGGCATCCGCGTCCTCCCCCGGGAGCACCTGGTCGCGGCTCGAGACGAGCGTGACCTTCGAGCCGAGGGCGAGATACGCCGAGGCGAACTCCGCGCCGGTGACGCCCGAGCCGACGACGACGAGATGCTCGGGGATGGACTCGAGCGAGTAGAGCTGCGTCCAGGTGAAGATGCGCTCGCCGTCGGGTCTCGCGGTCGGCAGCACGCGCGGCGAGGAGCCGACGGCGACGACGAGGGTGTCGGCCTCGATCTGGTCGAAGTCGGTGCGCGCCCTGCCGCGACCCGTCGACGCGACGATCGTGTTCGGTCCGTCGAGCCGGCCGTCGCCCTGCACGATGCGCACCCCCGCACGCACGAGCTGCGCCTTCATGTCGGCCGACTGCTGCTGCGCGAGCGCGAGGAGACGCTTGTTGACGGCGGCGAGGTTGACGGCGATCTCCGGCCGCACCGGACGGTCGCGCTCGTTGCGCGTGAAGAACTGCACCCCGAGGTCGGAGGCCTCCCCCACGGCGGCGGCGGCCTCGGCCGTCGCGATGAGCGTCTTCGACGGGACGACGTCGGTGAGCACCGCGGAGCCGCCGACGCCCGCGCGTTCGACGAGCGTGACCTCGGCGCCGAGCTGCGCGCCCGCGAGGGCGGCCTCGTAGCCTCCGGGGCCGCCGCCGAGGACCGCGAGACGGTGGGTGCGCTCGAACTCGTACGGCATCCCCCCATTCTCCCCGAATCGCGGGGAGACCGCCGACGGGAGGCCGCTCTAGAGTGAACGGATGGGTAACAGCTCGCACCCCCTCGACGACCCCGCCGCCGACCCGTTCGAGATCGCCCGGGAGGCCGCCGCGCAGCTCGCCGCGGCGACCGGGGTCGCGTCGCACGACCTCGCCCTCACGCTCGGCAGCGGCTGGGCCAAGGCCGCCGATCTTCTCGGGGAGACCGTCGCCACGGTGCCCGCAACCGACATCGTCGGTTTCAGCAAGCCCGCCCTCACCGGGCACGTCGGCACGCTCCGCAGCGTGCGGCTGCCGAACGGCAAGCACGCGCTCGTGATCGGGGCGCGCACCCACTACTACGAGGGCCACGGCGTGCGCCGGGTCGTCCACTCGGTGCGCACCGCCGCCGCGGCCGGCGCGACGATCATGGTGCTCACGAACGGCGCGGGGGGCATCAAGGAGCACTGGACCCCGGGTACTCCCGTGCTCATCTCCGACCACATCAACCTCACCGCCGACTCGCCGCTCGAAGGCGCGAAGTTCGTCGACCTCACCGACCTCTACGCGAAGCGTCTGCGCGACATCGCGCGCTCGGTCGCTCCCGAGCTCGACGAGGGGGTCTACACGCAGTTCCGCGGCCCGCACTACGAGACGCCGGCCGAGGTGCAGATGGCCAAGGCGATCGGCGGCCACATCGTCGGCATGTCGACGTCGCTCGAGGCGATCGCGGCGCGCGAGGCAGGCATGGAGGTGCTGGGCTTCTCGCTCGTCACGAACCTCGCCGCGGGCATCTCGCCCGAGCCGCTGAGCCACGCCGAGGTGCTCGAGGCGGGCCGGGATGCCGAGCCCGTCATCTCCGATCTGCTCGCGCGCGTGGTCGCGGCCCTGTGAGCGTCGTCGACGACGCCCGCGCCTGGATCGCGCAGGACCCCGACCCGATCACCCGGGCCGAGCTCGAGGCGCTCGTCGCGCGCTCCGAGGCCGGTGAGGATGCCGCCACGGCCGACCTGGAGTCGCGCTTCGCGGGACGGCTCGAGTTCGGCACCGCGGGCCTCCCCGGCGCGCTCGGCGCGGGTG
>JAEWKY010000257.1 GCA_023457615.1 Actinomycetes bacterium
GGTCACGGCCGCGCGCCGCCCGGGCGGCCTGCCGCTGCTGCGCCGCATCCTGCGCGACGTGCACGCCGTGCAGCTGCCGCTCGCGGTGCTCGGGATGGCGACGATGACGCCGCGCACGGTCACGGCCTTCCACGCCGCCGACGTCGAGGTGCACGCCTGGACGATCAACGACGTGGCGACGATGCGCCGCCTGCTCGACCTCGGGGTCGACGGGCTCGTCACCGACCGCGCCGACCTCGCGAAAGGCGTCGTCGACGGCCGATCGTGAGGCCCGCTCGTCACCCGCTACCCATCCCCCCGGTAACCGCTGTGAAACCACTGGGAACGGGCGTGCGTCGGCATGGGGAACGCCACCCTGTCGTTATACCTGAGGTGCTCACCCAGCACCGCCACCCAGCAAGGAAGAGGGCCACACGATGGCAGAACGGAACCTCCGGGGCATGCGACTCGGATCGCAGAGCCTCCAGACCGAGGACGGCGTCGAGTTCGTCTCGCGTCGGCGCAGCACGTACCGCACGGCGGACGGCTCGACCTTCGAGGTGACGTTCGCCGCCGATGCCGAGATCCCCGAGGTGTGGGAGTCGCCGCGCACCGGCCAGGAGGGTCGCCTCGTCGCCGAGGACGGCTCGCTCGTCGAGACCGAGGAGGTCGAGACCAAGGCTCCCCGCACGCACTGGGACATGCTGCTCGAGCGCCGCACGCGCGCCGAGCTCGAGGAGCTCCTCGAGGAGCGTCTCCAGCTGCTCCGCGCCCGTCGCGGCGAAGAGGCGGCGAAGAACGCGAAGAAGTCGGCCTGACCGAGGTCAGCGAAGGGCGTCCGCGCCGGCGGGCGCCCTTCTTCGTGCGCCGACGCCCGCCACGATGAGCCCGCCGAGACCCAGGGCGCCGGCGAGCCACTCGAGCTGACGGCCGAGCAGCACCGCGGGGGTCACCGTCGTGAGCAGCGGCACGTCGGCGACCATGACGCCGGGCTCGTACCAGGGCAGCTGCTGCTCGATCGCGCCGTCGGGCAGCACGATCGCGCTCGTGCCGACGGTCGAGATGTTGACGACCGTGCGGGCCGTCTCGATCGCCCGGATCCGCGCGATCGCGAGCTGCTGCACGCTCTCGTCGGTGCGGCCGAAGTCGGCGTTGTTGGTCTCGGCGAAGACGATCTGACCGCCCTGCTCGACGATCTCGGTGAGCAGCTGGTCGTCGACGATGTCGAAGCAGATGGCGTTGCCGACGATCACCCCGTCGCCCAGGTCGAAGACGGCGTCGGTCGTGCCGGGCGTGTACTCGCGCTGGATGAGGTCGATGAGGTCGGGCGCGAACTGGCGCCAGAACGCGCGGTCGGGCACGTACTCGCCGAACGGCACGGGATGCTTCTTGTCGTAGTGGTCGATCGGGCCGACGCCGGACTCCCAGAGCAGCACGGTGTTGAAGTACTCCGGCACCGGGTCGCCGTTCTCGTCGACCTTGTCGAGCTGACGCGTCGTGATCGTGCCGCCGACGATCGGCGCGCCGGCGCGCTCGGACACCTCGTCCCACAGCTCGGCCGCCCACCCGTAGCGCAGCGGGTCGGCGTCGGAGGCGCCCTCGGGCCAGACGATGACGTCGACGTCCTCGTCGAGCAGCGGGATCGTCGCCTCGACCTGCGCGATCAGGTTGTCGCCGAACTCCTCGGGCGGGTCGAAGTAGCCCGCCTTCGTCGCGCCCTGCACGGCCCCGACCCGCAGCGTCGGCGCGTCGTCGGGGGCCGTCCCGGGCAGCGAGGTCCAGGGCGGCACCGAGACGACGACGAGCGCCCCGAGCGTCACGAGGGCGGCGAGCCCCGCCGCGCGTCGCGGCATCCGGATGCCCTCGCGCACCGCCGCGACGGCGAACGCCGTGAGCAGCACCATCGCGAACGAGACGCCGGAGACGCCGAGCCAGGCGAACAGCGGCGCGAGCGGGCTGTCGGACTGCGAGAACGCGACGCGGCCCCAGGAGAACCCGCCGTAGGGCCACACGCTCGCGGCCGCCTCGCGCGCGGTCCACAGCCCGGCCACGACGACCGGGAGGAGCAGGAGGCGCCCGGCGGCCCCGCCCCACACCCGCGGCAGCCAGCGGTAGGCGAGGGCGATGAGCGCCGCCGCGGCCCCGTTCCACAGCGTCATGACCGCGGCGAGGGCCGACCACGGCACGAGCCCCAGGAACTCCGAGGCCCATTCGATGTGCGGCCAGTAGAAGGTCGCGCCGAAGACGAGACCGACGAGCACGGCGCCGCCGATCCGCCGCCCGTGGAGCGCGACGAGCACGAGCGCGATCGCCGGGAAGGCGGCGATCCACCACCCCGTGTCGGGGAAGGCGAGGTCGAGCACGAGTCCCGCGATCGCGGCGGCGATCACCGCCGGGAGGAGGGGCAGGATCATCAGGCCACCCCCGAGTACGCGACGATCCCGCGCCGGAGGCCGTCGATCGCCTGCCGGGCCTTCCGCCCGAGCGGACCGTCGGCGACGAGGGAGAGCTGATCGAGCAGATCGACGGCCTGCTTCATCCACCGCACGAAGTCGCCCGCGGCGAGGTCGGCGTCGCGCAGCACGACGTCGAGGGCCGCTCCCTGCGCCCACTTCTGCGTCGCGAGCGCGATGCCGGGCGACGGCGGCTGCCCCTCGGGGAGCCGGTGGTGCAGCTCGAGGGCGGAGAGCTCCTGCCAGACGGCCTCGGTCGCCTCGAGCGCCGCGCGGAACGGGCCGCGCGGCACCCCGCGGTCGCCCAGGTCGGCTCCCTCTCGGCGGGGCTCGTAGACGAGGCAGCTCGCGAGCGCGGCGAGCTGCGGCGCGTCGAGCTGGTCCCAGACGCCGCGGCGGAGGCACTCGGCGACGAGCAGGTCGCGCTCGCCGTAGATGCGCATGAGCACCCGCCCGGGCGCGGTGACCTCGAGCTCGTCACGGGCGTCGGCGGTGCCCGCGACGTAGCCGAGCTCGGCGAGCACCTCGGTGACGCGGTCGAACACCTGGGCGACCGCGCCGGTGCGTCCCGAGATCTGCGCCCGCAGCTGCTGGGTCTCGCGCGTGAGCCGCCACCAGCGCTCGGCCCAGCGTGCGTGCGCCTCGCGCTCGGCGCACGCGTGGCAGGGGTGCTGCTTCATGCGCTTGCGCAGGTCGGCGAGGTGGCGCTGGCGCCGGTCGCGCTCCCCGCGGCTCTCCTGCGGCCCGGGTCCGCGTCCCTCGGCGCGGGCGTTCTTGCGCTCGAGATCGCTCAGCTCGCGCCGCAGCGACGAGTACTCGCGGAAGTCGCCGAGGTGACAGGTCATCGCCTGCTCGTAGCCGGCGAGGGCCTCCTCCTGCGTGCGGACGCGGCGCGCCAGGTCGACGACGGCGCGGTCGGCCTGGAACTGCGCGAACGACTGCTCGAGGATCTCGCGCGTGCGCTCGCGCCCGAACTGCTGGATGAGGTTGACCGCCATGTTGTAGGTCGGTCGGAAGCTCGACTGCAGCGGATAGGTGCGGCGCGAGGCGAGCGACGCGACCGCCCGGGGGTCGACGCCGCCGGCCCACTGGATGACCGCGTGCCCCTCGACGTCGATGCCCCGGCGCCCGGCGCGGCCCGTGAGCTGCGTGTACTCCCCCGGCGTGATCGGCACGCGGGCCTCGCCGTTGAACTTCTCGAGCTTCTCGATGACGACCGTGCGCGCGGGCATGTTGACCCCGAGCGCGAGCGTCTCCGTCGCGAAGACGACCTTGAGGAGCTTGCGCTGGAACAGCTCCTCGACGACCTCCTTGAAGACCGGCAGCATCCCCGCGTGGTGAGCGGCGAGCCCGCGCTCGAGGGCGTCGAGCCACCCCCAGTAGCCGAGCACCGCGAGGTCGGCGTCGGGGATGGCGCGGCAGCGCTCCTCGACGATCGAGCGGATCTCGTCGCGCTCCCACGCCTCCGTGAGCCGGAGGTCGCCGCGTGCGACCTGCTCCACGGCGGCGTCGCAGCCGACGCGGCTGAAGACGAAGAAGATCGCGGGCAGGAGGTTGCGCGAACGGAGGAGCTTGACGACATCCGCCCGCCCCAGGCGGTCGCCGCCCTGCCAGCTACCGAGAGTCCTGTCGCCCGAGGGCGCGCCGCCGCGGCCGTCGCCGCGCGAGATCGTGCGCTCCGCCTCGCGCCGCTTGCCCTTGCCGGGGCGGCCGCCCGCGCGCTTCCAGGAGTCGGTGCGCTCCGAGCCGGCGGTGAGCCGGGCGAGCTCGGGGTTGACCCGGGACGAGTCCGCCCCGTCGCCGAGCGCGGCGCCCTCGAACAGGTCGAGGAGCCGCGAGCGCACGAGCACGTGCTGCTCGAGCGGCACGGGTCGCTCCTCGGACACGATCACGTCGGTGTCGCCGCGTACGGCCTGCAGCCAGTCGCCGAACTCCTCGGCGTTCGACACGGTCGCCGAGAGCGACACCATGCGCACCTCGGGCGGGAGGTGGAGGATGACCTCCTCCCAGACGGCGCCGCGGAACCTGTCGGCGAGGTAGTGCACCTCGTCCATGACGACGTAGCCGAGGTCGCGCAGCAGGGGGCTGTCGGCGTAGAGCATGTTGCGCAGCACCTCGGTCGTCATGACCACCACGCGGGCCGAGCTGTTGACGTTGCTGTCGCCCGTGAGCAGCCCGACGTTCGCCGCACCGTGCTCGGCGGCGAGCTCGGAGAACTTCTGGTTGCTGAGCGCCTTCATCGGCGTCGTGTAGAACACCTTCGCGCGCGGATCGGCGAGGGCCAGATGCACGGCGAACTCGGCGACGATCGTCTTGCCGGCGCCCGTCGGGGCCGCGACGAGCACGCTGCGGCCCGCCTCGAGCGACTGGCACGCCTCGAGCTGGAACGGGTCGAGGTCGAACTGCTGCCGGTCACGGAAGTCCTGCAGACGCGGCGCCCCGCGGCGGGCCTTCGCCGCCGCGTACCGCTCGGCGGGCGAGAGCGCCTCGCTCACGACGCGAGCGCGGCGTCCGCGCGGCGGTCGGCGATGCGGTCGTGCCAGACCGCGATGCCCGCGGTGAGGAAGTAGAGCACGACGAGCGGTCCCGCGACGAGCGCCATCGCGAGCACGTCGGTCGCGGGGGTGGCGAGGGCCGCGAACACGACGGCGAACAGGATGCCCCAGCGCCACGCCCTGAGGATCGTCATGCCTCGGACGACGCCGGCGAAGTTGAGGATCGTGAGGAACACGGGGGTCACGAACCCGACGCCCGTCGCGAGCACGAGCTTGAGCACGAAGTCGAGGTAGTACGACGCGTTGTAGTAGCTCGCGTCCTCGGGCGGCACGAAGCTCGCCATGAACTCGACGATGCGGGGGAAGATGAGCCACCCGACGAGGCACCCGCCGAGGAACATCGGCACGGCGGTGAAGAAGAAGCCGAAGACGTAGCGCTTCTCGCGACCGCGCATCGCCGGGGTCACGAACGCGAAGATCTGATACAGCCAGACCGGGCTCGACAGCACGATGCCGAGCACGAGGGCGAGCTGCATCTGCACGCCGAAGGCGCCGGTGATGGCGTCGTAGTTGATGACGGCGTCGTGCCTCTCGGCGATCTCGACGATGGGCGCCCGGAGCGCGTCCCAGACGAAGCGCGAGACCATCCAGCCGGCGATCCCGCCCAGGATGATGCCGAGCGCGGCGATCATGAGACGCTTGCGGAGCTCGACGAGGTGCTCGCCGAGGCTCATCCGCCTCTCGGGATTGCGACCGCGTGACCGCTGTGCGGCCATGCGGCTACTCCTTGTCGGCGTCGGACTTCGCGGCGTCGGACTTCGCGGACTCGACCGAGGAGTCGTCCTTCATCTCCGAGCGGAACGACTTGATCGACTGACCGAGGCTGCGCGAGAGCGCGGGAAGACGCGTCGCGCCGAAGAGGAGCAGCACGACGGCGAGGATGACGATCCAGGCCCAGGGCTGGTTCACGAAGAAGAGGGTGAACACGCGATCTCCTCGGTTTCGGCGGGTGCGCTCAGTCTAACCCGGCGCGTACTGCGCCGCCGCCTCCGCGGCCCAGGCCGCGACGGCGTCCCGCGCCTCGGCGGGCTCGACGACGGTGACGACGCCGGGCATGCCGGCGACGAGCCGCTTGAGACCGTGGAAGTGCGACACCCGCACCGTCGCCCGCACGCGGCCGCCGTCGGTCGACGTGCGCGAGCCGTCCGGGATGAAGTCGGCGAGCAGCGGCATCGCCGACGGTTCGACGTCGATGACGACCTCGAGGTCGTCGGGCGACGGCTCGAACAGGTCGGGCAGGCGCACGTCGCTCCCCCGGTGCACGACGACCTCGTCGGCGACGACGGCGCCGGAGATGCGGTCGAGGCGGAACGTGCGCACGGCCTCGCGCAGGTGACACCAGCCGCGCAGGTACCAGTCGGCGTCGATCGACTCGACCTGGAGGGCATCCACCCGCCGCCGCTCGCGCTCCCCCGCCGCCGTGAGGTAGTCGAACTCGAGCTGGAGCCCCCGGTCGACCGACTCGCGGATGAGCTGCAGCGTCGCGCCCATCGCCTCGCGCGCCTCGGCTCCCGCGACGCCGACCGGGGCGACGGCGCCCGAGGCGCCGAGGGACAGCTTCGCCTTGAGGCTCGCGATCGACGAGCGGTCGGCGTACTCGGGGAGCGCGGAGAGGTACTCGAGGCCCATGATGAGCGCGGCGGCCTCGCGCGCCGAGAGCCGCGGCGAGTCGTCGATCGCGACGCGGTTGGTGAGCACGATCTCGTCGTCGCTCTCGAACGCGTCCCAGTCGATGTCGAAGAGATCGTCGTGCTGGTAGGCGGCCGTCTCGCCGGGGAGTCCGCTCACCGCGATGAGCTGCACGGCATCCCGGATCTGCGCGGCGTCGACGCCGAAGTGCGCGGCGGCCTCGGCGACGGGGGTGCGGTCGCGATCCATGAGGTACGGCACGAGCGAGAGCAGGAAGGCGAGCTTGTCGCGCGCCTGGAACGGCTGGGGCTTAGGCGTGGCCATGGGCGGCGATCACCCCCCGGAGCCGGGCGACGACCGCGTCGCGGAGCTCGTCGGGGGCGACGACGAGCACCTCGGGTCCGAACCCGCTCAGCTCGTCGGCGAGGATGTTGACGTCGACGAAGTGCAGCGTGACGCGGTCGCCGTCGACCTCGGCGCCGCGGTTGGCCAGACGCGTCGCGGCATCCGATCCGGGCACGACGCGCAGCTCGGCGACGCTGCGCTCCCAGACGTCCTGCAGGTCGCCGAGGGCCTCCGCCGGGTGGTCGCCGGCGGGCACCTCGGCGGCGCGCCCCGGGGTCACGGCGCCGACGATGCGCCGCAGCAGGTAGGTGCGGCGGTCGCCCTTCTCGCTGAGCGCGGACAGGTGCCAGCGGCCCTGGTACTGCACGAGGGCGAGGGGCACGACGTCGCGTTCGGTCGCGCGCTCCTCCCCGGGCTTGAGGTACGGGAAGCGCACCCGCACGCCCTTGCGGATCGCGGCGTCGAGCGGGTCGAACGCCGCGTCGCGCAGGCGGATGCGCGGCGCGTAGCCGAGCACGGGCTCGTCGGCGGTGACCCCGAGCGACCGGAGCTTGAGCAGCGCCCGGCGCGACTCGCCGGAGAGCGACCCCTCGCGCCACACCGTCGCGGCGAGGTTGAGCAGCGCCGTCTCCTCGGGGGTGAACGACACGTCCTGCGGAAGCTCGTAAGCGCCCTTCGGGATGCGGTAGCGCAGGGTCTGGTTGTTGCCGGCGTCGCCGGGCGAGTCGAGCGTCTCGAGCGGCACGCCGAGGTCGCGGATGTCGTCCTTGTCGCGCTCGAACTGACGCTCGAGGTTGGCGTTGTCGCCACCGCTCCGGAAGCGCTGGTGGTAGCCCTGCACGGTCGACAGGATCTCGTTCTTGGTGAGCCCCGTCTCGGTCGCGAGCAGGGCCAGGACGAGGCTGAACAGCCGCTCCTCGACGGGTACGGCAGCCTGAGTCATGCCGTGCCGCCCCTACTCCTCGAGGATGCCGAGGACGTCGAGGACGATGATGTCGGCCTGGGCGCCCTCCGCTCCGGGCACGACGACGAGCAGCTGCGAGCCGACCTTCGCGCCGAGCAGCGCCTGCGTCACGGGCGAGTCGTCGTCGGCGTCGATCTCGAGGAACCGGGCCTGGAAGTTCGTCCAGGAGTCGAGCTGACCGATCGCGGGGGTGCCCTGCTCGGTCGCGGGCCAGCTCCACGACCGGCCGTGGAACACGACGGAGTCGCCGTCCTCGACGGTCGCGCCGCTGCCGGCCTTGATCGTGGCCAGGCGCTGCTCCTCGGGCGGCGAGGTGTAGGCGAGCGCGATGCCCGGCGTGCCGTCGACCGCCGTCAC
The DNA here is from genome assembly GCA_023457615.1 of Actinomycetes bacterium. Taxonomy (GTDB): domain Bacteria; phylum Actinomycetota; class Actinomycetes; order Actinomycetales; family Microbacteriaceae; genus Pseudolysinimonas_A. Next base: position 8,283 of record JAEWKY010000257.1, read on the forward strand.
GACGGTCGGCATCCCGTCGAGCGGGAGCTGGTTGACCCCGTTCGCCTTGCCGAGGAAGACCTGCTGCACGTCGATCACGGCGACGACGGTCTCGGCGGCCGCCTGGGGCCAGACCTCCGCGGCCGAGCCGACCACGACGACGCGCGAGCCCTCGGTCGCGCAGATGACCGCCTGCCCGAGCGCGAGGAACGACTCGCGCGCCGTGAGCAGGCCGCTCGGGGTCTCGAGCACGGTGTCGCTCGCCGCATCCCGGATCGTGACGGTGATGAGCGCGACGTCGCCCTCGCGGATCTCGGCTCCCTCGCCCGCGACGGCGATCGAGCGCTCGGGCGTCGGCGCGAGCAGCGGGGTCGGATAGTCGATGACGGGGCTGACGCCGACGTCGCCGCTCACCGTCACGGCCTCCGAGGCGTCGCCCGAGGCGAGCGCGGGCGTGCAGCCCTCGGCGAACGGTCCTCCCGTGCAGCCGGCGAGGGCGCCGGCGACGAGCGCGGCGGCGAAGACGGCGGTCAGAGGCCGGACGAGGGGTGAACGCACGACAGACACTCTACTTCTCGTCGAGGGGTGCTCCGGCCCCTTCGGCGATCGCGCGGGCGTCGCGGGCGACACGGCGCATCCGCTTGTCGCTCTTGACGTGCTCGCCGAGCGCGCCGGGCGTCCACGCCTCGACGTCGGCGTCGTCGTACTCGGCCTTCGACGCGCGTCGCGCGGGAGCGGGCAGCACGGCGCCGGGGGCGAGCCGGCGGGCGGTGAGCAGGAATCCGGTGTGCCCGACCATGCGGTGGTCGGGACGCACGGCGAGGCCCTCCACGTGCCAGCCGCGCACCATCGTCTCGCTCGAGTCGGGCTGGGTGTAGAGGCCCGACGCCCGGATGGCCTCCGCGACGCGGGAGAGCTGCGTGACGGTCGCGACGTAGCACAGCAGCACGCCCCCGGGCACGAGCGCCTCGCTCACGGCGGGAAGGCACTCCCACGGCGCGAGCATGTCGAGCAGCACGCGGTCGGCGCGCACGCCGCGCGCGGGCAGCTCGTCGGCGAGGTCGCCCAGGGCGATCTCCCAGTTCGCCGGCACCTCGCCGAGGAAGCCGGCGACGTTGCCGCGCGCGATCTCGGCGAACTCCTCGCGGCGCTCGAACGAGAGGAGGCTGCCCGTCGTGCCCAGCGCCCGCAGCAGCCAGAGCGACAGCGCGCCCGATCCGACGCCGGCCTCGACGACCGTCGCGCCGGGATGGATGTCGGCGAGGGCGAGGATCTGCGCCGCGTCCTTCGGGTAGATGATCGCCGCGCCGCGCGGCATCGACATAACGTAGTCGGCGAGCAGCGGCCGGAGGGCGAGGTAGAGGTCGCCGTTCGACGCCGCGAGCACCGACCCCTCGGGCCGCCCGACGATCGACGCGTGCCACAGCACGCCCCGATGGGTGTGCAGCCCGCCGCCCTCGGCGAGCGTGACGGTGTGCAGGCGCCCCTTCGGGCCGGTGAGCTGCACCCGGTCGCCCAGGCGGAAGAGCGAGTCGGCGGGCGTGCTCACGGCAGCGCCTCCGCGAGCTCGCCGAGCGTGAGGCCCTCGAGCGTGGCGCGCAGCCGATAGGCGGGGCTCGGCGGCAGCGGGATGTGCAGCGGCAGCGCGAACACCGCCGCTCCCGACGCGACCGCCGACGCGACGCCGGGCTCGGAGTCCTCGAGGGCGACGCACGCGGTGATGTCGACGCCGAGCTGCGCGGCCGCCGTCAGGTAGGGCTCCGGGTGCGGCTTGGCGTTCTCGACGTCGTCGCCCGCGACCACGAGGTCGAAGCCCGCGACGCCGAGCGCGCCCGCGAGCGCGTCCGCGACGTCGAGCGCCATGCGGCGTCGCGACATCGTGACGAGCGCGGTCGGGATGCCGGCCTCCCTGAGCTCGAGCAGCAGCTCGCGCGCCCCGGGGCGCCACGGCACGGACCGGCCGATGCGGTCACGGACCTGGTCGGTGAGCGTCGTGATGATCTCCTCGACGGTGAGCTCCACGCCGCGCGACTGCAGGATGAGCGCCGACCGCTCGAGGCCCGACCCGACGAGCTGGAGCCCGTCCTCCGCCGACCAGACGCCGCCCGCGCCGTGCACCATGTCGCTCTCCGCCTCGAGCCAGTACGGCTCGGTGTCGACGAGCGTGCCGTCCATGTCCCAGAGGACGGCGGCGGGGAGGCGGGGCGTGGCGGCGGTCACGACGTCCCAGCTTAGGCGGGGCCAAGCTACGGCAGGAGCGGAGTCCTATCCTGGGGGGATGGTCGACAGCTCGGGGCAGCACCCGTTCCGCGGGGGCAACGTGCTCGTCGTCGCCTTCGAGGGCTGGAACGACGCGGGCGAGGCGGCGAGCGGCGCCGTGCGGGCCGTGCGCGACCAGCTCGGCCTCGTCCCGCGGCTCGAGGTCGAGCCCGAGGACTACTTCGACTACCAGTTCAACCGCCCGACGGTCTCGATGGGGCCCGACGGTCGGCGCGAGCTGGAATGGCCGGGCGTGACCCTCTCCGCCCCCGCCGACGGCACGGGGGTGCACGTGCTGCTCGGCACGGAGCCGTCGCGCGGCTGGAAGACGTTCAGCGCCGAGATCGTCGACGCGATCGAGGTCGCCGGCATCACGGGCATCGTCTTCCTCGGCGCGATGCTCGCCGACGTGCCGCACACGCGCCCGATCTCGGTCTTCACGGGGAGCGACAACCGCGACGTGCAGGACTTCTTCGACCTCGAGTCGAGCAGCTACGAGGGCCCGGTCGGCATCATCTCGGTGCTCGGTCTCGCGGCGGAGGCGGCGGGCATCCCGACCCTGTCGATCTGGGCGAGCGTGCCGCACTACGTGCACAACTCCCCGTCGCCGAAGGCGACCCTCGCGCTCATCGAGCGGCTCGAGGAGTTCGTCGACGTGACCCTGGATCGCGGCTCGCTCGTCGAGGAGGCCGCGACCTGGGAGGACGGCATCGACGCGCTCGCCGAGGACGACGAGGACATGGCCGCCTACATCAAGCAGCTCGAGCAGGCGCGCGACACCGTCGACTCCCCCGAGGCGTCCGGCGACGCGATCGCCGAGGAGTTCGAGCGCTACCTGCGTCGCCGCAACGGGCAGAACCCCGGCCCCGAGCGCCCCGGCGGCCCCTGAGCCCGAACTCGCGGGTTGAGTGCCGCGCTCAGCGCGGTGTATCGAAACCCCGCCGACGGGTGACCCGTACCCGGTCTCGATACACCACCCGCTGCGCGGTCGGCACTCGACCCACGGAGATCACAGCGGCTGCAGGATGCCCGTCGCGAGCAGGGCGAGGAGCGCGCCGCCGAGCAGGATGCGGTAGATCACGAACGGCAGGAACGACCGCGTCGAGATGTAGCGCATGAGGAACGCGATGACCGCGAGCCCGACGCCGAACGCGACGACGGTCGCGGCGACCGTCTCGAGCATCCCGTACCCGGTGCCGCAGCCGGCATCGACGCCCACCTCGCACGTGAGCGCCGTGTAGGTCTCGTAGAGCCCGGCGCCGAAGACGGCGGGCACCGCGAGCAGGAACGAGAACCGCGCCGCCGACGGGCGGTCGTAGCCCGCGACGAGGCCCGCGCTCGTCGACGCGCCGGAGCGGGAGACGCCCGGCACGAGGGCGAGCATCTGGGCGAAGCCGATGAAGAGCCCGTCGCGATAGGTGAGGTCCCGCATCGTCTTGACCTTGCGGCCGAGGCGGTCGACGAGGCCCAGCAGGATGCCGAAGACGATGAGCACGATCGCCGTGATCCACAGCGACCGCAGGCCGGCGCGGATGTACTCCTGCAGGAAGAAGCCGGCGAGCACGATCGGGATCGTGCCGATGATGATGACCCAGCCCAGCCTGACGTCGGGGTCGCCCTTGCGGATGCCCGCCGAATGGGCCCCGCCCCGCGCGCCGAAGGAGCGGAACCACGTGCCGATGATGCGGGTGATGTCCTTCCAGAAGTAGATGAGCACCGCGAGCTCGGTGCCGAGCTGCGTGATCGCGGTGAAGGTCGCGCCCGGGTCGCCCCAGCCGACGAGGTCGCCGAAGATGCGCAGGTGCGCGCTCGACGAGACGGGAAGGAACTCGGTGAGGCCCTGCAGGAGGCCGAGGATGATCGCCTCGAGGAAGTCCACCCCGAGAGTCTGCCACCCGGCGCGGGGTGGTCAGTCGCACCACGACGTCGCGAACCCCGGGGTGCCCCGATTCGCGGAGCCCGTGTCGAGGTCGACGAAGTAGGTCGTGCTCGCCGTGCGCCCCGGCACGTTCGGGTAGCCGTCCGGCTCCCCCGAGGGGTCCTGCAGCTCGACCGCGAGGTACTGGGCGTTGGGCGAGAGGCACACCGCGCGGACGGGGGTGCCCGCGGGCGGGTCGTAGATCGTCGTCGCCCCCTCCGGGTCGACCAGGAGCACCTCGTAGTCGAGCACGAACCCCGTCTCGCCCGAGGGGCGCGAGACGACCTCGACGTAGCGGTCCTCGGCGAGGGCGACGAGGGGCCCGCGGTAGACGTCGTCGCCGCGCCCGTCGTCGGGGGGCGCGAACTCCGTCGTGCCGCCGTCGCGCAGGTCGAGGAGCCCGCCGGACAGCGGATCGGCGACGACGAGCCGCAGCGTGCCGGGCAGGAAGCCGCGCAGCTCCGCGTGCTCGCCGAGCGGCGACGGCGGTGCGTCCGGGTCGGACGTGTCGACGAGCAGCACGGCCCCGCCGAACGCGTGCGCGACGAGGTACGGGGTCCCGGGCACGAACATCCAGTCGGTCACCGACACCGGCTCGCCGTCGAGCCCCGCCACCGGTCGCGCGAGGCCGGACGGGTCGAGCGGATCGAAGAGCAGCAGCCGCGACGACACCGCGTCGGGGTCGCGCGGGTCCGAGGTCGTGAAGGTGAACCCGATGCGCCCCGTCGTCGCCGACGCGTGCAGCTGCTGGACGCGGCCTTCGCCCGGCAGCGCGATCTCCTGCGTGGCCGTCTCGCCCTCGGGCGCGAGCACGACGCGACCGGAGGCGGCGGCGGTCCCGGTCGCCGACTCGTCGAGCAGCACCGCGGCGACCCCGTCGGGGGTGAGCGCGAACTCCTGGATGCGATCCGCCCGGAGGACCTCCTCGGACTCGCCGCCCGCGACGTCGCGCCGCACCACGCGGTCGACCCCGTCGGGATCGCGCACGAGCACCGCGACGGCGAGATCCGGCGTCGTGAACGCGTACTCCCACGACGCCGCCACGCCCGTGGCCGCTCCGCGCACGTCGACCCGCACGCGGTACTCGGTGAGGGCGCGCAGCATCCCGGCGAAGCGCACCGTGATCGCGCGCCCGTCGGAGTCGACCTCGATCGGCACCTCGGGCTCGATGCTCACGTCGGCCGCCTCGACGGGGTCGATCGCCTGATCCGCCTGCAGCACGAGGCGCTGGTCGGGACGCAGCAGGGCCGTCGCGGCGGCGACGCTCGCGTCGTCGAGATGCGGCCCGCGGAAGGTGCCGGCGACGCCGAGCGCGCCGACCGCGAGGCCGAGGACGCCGATCGTCGCGAGCACGGTGCGGCGC
>JAEWKY010000258.1 GCA_023457615.1 Actinomycetes bacterium
GGGGCGGTCGGGAGCGCGGGATCGGCGCGGCGGTGGCCTACCACGGCCCGACCCCGCCCGCCGCGCTCTCGCCGATCCTGGCGGGCGCGACGGCGACGGTCGCGAGCCTCACGCCCGTGCCCCCGAACGACTACGCCCTCGCGACCAAGGTGTACTCCTCGCTCGCGGCGGGCTGCCCGGTCGTCTACGCGGGGCGCGGCCCGACGGTCGGCTTCCTCAACGACTCCGAGCATCCGCGGGCGGGGGTCGCGGTCGCCTACGACGCGGGCGAGGTGGCCACGGCGATGCTCGCCGCCGCGGCCGATCCGCTGCCTCCGGCCGCGCGCGCCGAGCTCGCCGCCTGGTCGGCGGCCGAGTACTCGCTGAACGCGATCGCCGAGCAGGTCGTCGACGAGAGCCTCGCGATCGTCCGCCGGTGACGACGGGCATCCGCCCGTAGCATGGAACCGCTCACCTCACCCTGGAGACTCCCTCTCGTGAAGATCGCCGTCATCGCCCTCGGCAAGATCGGGCTGCCGCTCGCCGTCCAGTTCGCCAGCAAGGGTCACGAGGTCGTCGGGGTCGACGTCTCCCCGCACACCGTCGATCTCGTCAACGCGGCGATCGAGCCCTTCCCCGGGGAGGCCCGGCTGCAGGAGCAGCTCGCGGAGCTCGTGCCCAGCGGACGCCTGCGCGCGACGACCGACTACGCCGACGCCGTGCCCGGTGCCGACGCCGTCGTGCTCGTCGTGCCGCTCTTCGTCGACGAGGAGACCGCCGAGCCGCAGTTCGACTGGATGGATGCCGCGACCCGGTCGCTCGGCGCCGTGCTGACCCCCGGCACCCTCGTGTCGTACGAGACCACCCTCCCCGTCGGCACCACGCGCGACCGCTGGAAGCCGATGCTCGAGCAGACCTCGGGCCTCACCGAGGGCGTCGACTTCGACCTCGTCTTCTCGCCCGAGCGCGTGCTCACGGGCCGCGTCTTCGCCGACCTGCGCAAGTACCCGAAGCTCGTCGGCGGACTCAGCGAGCGCGGCGCCGCGAAGGCCGTCGCGTTCTACGAGGCGGTGCTCGACTTCGACGAGCGCCCCGACCTCGCCCGTCCGAACGGAGTGTGGGACCTCGGCAGCGCCGAGGCCGCGGAGCTCGCCAAGCTCGCCGAGACCACCTACCGCGACGTCAACATCGGGCTGGCCAACCAGTTCGCGCGCTACGCGTCGACGGCCGGCATCGACGTCTACCAGGTCATCGAGGCGTCCAACTCGCAGCCCTACTCGCACATCCACCAGCCTGGCATCGCGGTCGGCGGCCACTGCATCCCCGTCTACCCCCGGCTCTACCTGTGGACCGACCCCGAGGCCACCGTCGTCTCGGCGGCACGGGCTGCGAACGCGGGGATGCCCGACTACACGATCGGGCTGCTCGAGGGCGCGTACGGCGACCTGACCGGCGCCACGGTCGTCGTGCTCGGCGCGGCCTACCGCGGCGGGGTCAAGGAGACGGCCTTCTCCGGCGTCTTCGGCGCCGTCGCGGCGCTCACGCAGCGCGGCGCGACCCCGGTCGTGCACTACCCGCTCTACACCGACGAGGAGCTCACGCGCCTCGGCCTCACGCCGTACCACCTGGGCGAGCCGGCCGACGCGGCCGTCGTGCAGGCCGACCACGCGGAGTACCGCGGCCTCGGTCCCGCCGACCTCCCGGGCATCACGGCCTTCATCGACGGCCGTCGCGTCTCGTCCGCCGAGCAGTGGCCGGGGATCGCCTACCGGGTGATCGGCAAGGCGACGCCCACCGCCGTCTGAGCCGCGGCGCTCCCCCCGCGACCCGGCACTCCGGGCCCTCGGTGGCGCGCTCGTCGCGCATGGCATGATTAACGGTCTGCGAGGCTGCGGTCGTCGCTCGAGCGTCGGCCCCCCTCCCCGGAAATCGGAGTAAACACGTGTGCGGAATCTTCGGCTACGTCGGCCCTGACGCCCTCGACGCGGCGTCGGCGAAGACGCTCGTGACGCACGCGCAGCAGCGCGGTCGCGACTCGAGCGGCCTGGTCGTGCGGGGCGCCGACGGCTTCCACGCCTATCGCGCCGACTACCCGATCGGCTGGCTCCTGCGTCGCACCCCGCCGTTCGGCAACCTGTTCTTCGGTCACAGCCGCCTCGTCACCAACGGCACGGGCGACAACCAGCCCGTGCTGCGCGAGCAGGTGCTCGTGCTGCACAACGGCATCGTGGTCAACGAGGAGGCCATCTGGTCGACCCTCGGCAAGCGGCCGGAGCTCCAGGTCGACACCGAGGTCATCCCGGCGATCATCTCGTCGCATCTCGCCGACGGCGGCACGATCGAGTCGGCGGCCGCCCGCGTGCTCGAGGTGTGCGAGGGCGTCGTCGCCTGCGCGGCCCTGGTCCCGGCCCTCGGCAAGCTCGTGCTGTTCTCGAACAACGGCAGCCTGTACGTCGGCGAGAAGGCCGGCGGCACGGTGTTCTCGTCGGAGCGCTACCCGCTCGAGCAGATCGGCGCGGCGAACATCCGGCAGAGCAAGGGCGGCGACGAGGCCGTCGTGCTCGACGTGCCCGCGCAGGACGCCGAGATCGGCATCACCGAGTGGAAGAACCGCAAGATCGACCTCGTGCCCGGTCTCGGCTACTCGGCCGCGGAGGAGGCGCTGCTCGAGTACCCGAAGCCCGACTTCCGTCGCTGCACGAAGTGCATCCTGCCGGAGACGATGCCGTTCATCTCGTTCGACGAGAACGGCGTCTGCAACTACTGCCTCCATTACACGTCGCGCAACCAGCCGCGGCCCAAGGAGGAGCTGTTCGAGCTCGTCGAGCCGTTCCGCCGGGCCCACGGCGACGAGGTGCTCGTGCCGTTCTCGGGCGGCCGCGACAGCTCCTACGGCCTGCACCTCATCATCGAGGAGCTGGGTCTGCGCCCCGTCACCTACACCTACGACTGGGGCATGGTCACCGACCTCGGCCGCCGCAACGTGAGCCGGATGTCGTCGAAGCTCGGCGTCGAGAACATCATCGTCGCGGCCGACATCACGAAGAAGCGCGACTACATCCGCCGCAACCTCGAGGCCTGGATCCGGCGGCCTCACCTCGGCATGCTGAGCGTGCTCACGGCGGGCGACAAGCACTTCTTCCGCCACATCGAGACGCTCAAGCGGCAGACCGGCGTGACCCTGAACCTGTGGGGCATCAACCCGCTCGAGGTCACGCACTTCAAGGCCGGCTTCCTCGGCGTGCCGCCGGACTTCGCCGAGGAGCGCGTCTACAGCCACGGCGCCATGAAGCAGCTGCGCTACCAGTCGCTGCGCTTCAAGGCGATGCTGCAGAGCCCCGGCTACTTCAACCGGTCGATCCCCGACACGCTCGCCGGCGAGTACTACCGCAGCTTCACGACGAAGACCGACTACTTCCACATCTTCGACTACTGGCGCTGGGACGAGAAGCTCATCGAGGACACCCTCGACCGCGAGTACGACTGGGAGCGGGCCCCCGACACGCAGACCACGTGGCGCATCGGCGACGGCACCGCGGCCTTCTACAACTACGCGTACTACACGATCGCGGGCTTCACCGAGCACGACACCTTCCGCAGCAACCAGGTGCGCGAGGGCGACATCACCCGCGAGGAGGCGCTCCGCCTCGTCGAGGAGGAGAACTCGCCGCGCTACCCGAACCTCAAGTGGTACCTCGACGTCGTCGGGGTCGACTTCACGACGGCGATCCAGGCGATCAACAAGGCGCCGCGGCTCTACCAGGAGGCGCCGGTCGGCTCGCGCCCGGTCTGACGCCCGGTCTCAGCCGGCGACGGACGCGGCGGCGGGATCGGCGGCGAGGCTCGCCGGGCGGCGCAGCTGCGGCCAGAGCAGCGCGAGCGTGCCCGCGTAGGCGAGCGACCCGAGCACCCAGACGGCGGTCGGGCCGACCGGGAACCCGGTCCACCACCACTCCGCTCCCGCGTCGAGGTCGAAGCCCTGCCGGTCGGCCCCCGTGACGTAGCGCCGGATGTCGACCTGCAGCGCGACGAGGTTGGCGAGCGCGAGCGCGGCGAGCACGACGACGGTCTGCGCCCGCGTCAGGCGGGGCCCGACGCCGCCCGGCATCGTGAGCAGGATGAACGCGAACAGCACGATGAGCGGCAGCAGGTAGCGCGGCTGGAGGTTCTCGCCGACGACGTTGCCGCTGCGGGTGAGCACCCACAGCGGGAGCACGACGAGCACGGCGAGCACCCCCGACGCCGCGAGCGCCTTGCGCCGGTCGATCCCGCCGAGACCCGTGAAGCCGAGCACGATGAACGCCGCGGCCGCGGCCCACGGCACGATCTCGGGCAGTCCGGTGTCCATCCAGCCGAGGGCTGACGTGCCCCAGACCCCGGTCCAGAGCAGCGGCAGCATGAGCAGGTTGTAGGCCGCGAGCGCGAACCCCGTGGGGTTGTCCGCGCCGCCGGGCACCGATCCGCCGCTGCCGCCGAATCCGTCGCCCGCGACGCCGGCCTGCCCCGAGACCGCGAAGAACGCGCCCGAGACGAGGATGCCGACCGCCGGCAGCCACGCCCAGCGCCACCAGGTGCGCCACGGCCGCGCGCGCCAGGGTCCGGCCAGGATCGTCGCGGTGACCATCGCGCCGGCCGCGTAGACGGCGGCGTCGCCGCGGGCGCCCGCCGCCATGAGCACCCCCACGAGCGCGAGGGCGCCGAGCGCGACGCGACGCGCCCCCGAGGTCTCGAACCAGCCCGTGAGGGCCAGGAACGCGGTGCCGACACCGGTGAGCGCCCAGCCGGAGGGGTTGTTCGACGGGATGAGGAACATCCCGAGCGGCACGAGCGTGACGAGCCAGCCCCAGAGGAGCGACGGCCGCCTGCCGGCCGGCAGGAGGGCGGCGAGCGCCGTCGCGAGGGCGACGAAGAGCGCGGCGTTGACCAGACGCATCGCGAGGGCGGAGACCTGGAGGTCGGCTCCCGCGAAGACGTGCATCACGGCGTAGTAGACCGGCGGGTACTCGCCCGCGAAGTTGCCGCGGCGGGTCTCGAGGGTGTCGTGGTTCCAGCCCGCGAGCACCGCGTCCTGGCAGGCGGCGCTCTTCTCGGCGACGGCCGCGAAGCAGGCGATCTCGTCGAGCGCGGTCGAGACCTCGCGCGTCGAGGTGCCCGAGCCGGGCTCGCACTGCGCGCTGCCGTCGAGCGCGCACCACGTGCTCGTGAGGTGGTAGTCGTCGTCGGGCCCCGCACCGATCGGCGACGCGAACGCCCACGCGGCGAGCGCGAGGAAGGCGAGCACGGGCGCCAGGTGGACGCCGCGCACGCGGGACAGCAGGGCGCGCAGGCGCGTCACGCGACGACCTCGGCGCGGCGCCGCTCCCGCAGCCAGGCGAGGCCGAGCACGGTGACCGTCGCGGCGAACGCGAGGCTGCCGAGGAGCCACAGCACGGTGGGGCCGACGGGGAATCCGTTCCACCACCACTCGGCGCCCGACTCGAGGCTGAGCTGCTCGACGTCGAGGCCCGTGAGGTAGCGCCGCAGGTTCGTGTAGAGGGCGATGGCGTTCGCCCCGGCGAGCAGCACGACCGCCGGGACGACGTGCCACGGGCCGGGCAGCAGCGGACGCTCGCCGCGACCGACGAGCAGCAGGCCGCCGAGCACGACGACGAGCGGCAGCAGGTAGCGCGGCTGCACGTTCTCGCCGACGACGCTCGAGCCGACGGTGAGGATGTAGACCGGCAGGAGGTAGAGCGTCGCGACGAGGGCCACCGTCATGACGGCCTTGCGCCACGGCATCTCGCGCAGCCCGAGGGAGGCGAGGCCGACGAACACGGCGAGCGTCGCGAACGAGACCATCGCGAACCCGGGCCACGTCTCCATCCGCCAGCCCAGGCCCCACGAGCCGAAGACGCCCGTCCAGAGCTGCGGGATCGAGATGAGGTTGAAGGCGAGGATCGACAGCGGGTTGCGCTCGGCGCTGTCGGGGATGCCGCCGTTGAGCCCGCCCTCGGCGACGGCGGCGTAGCCGGAGGTGCGGAACAGGATGGCGGCGAGCACGACGAGCACGCCCGGGAGGATGAGCTTGAGCGCGAACGCGCGGCTGCGCTCGAGCGAGAGGAACGCCGCGATGCCGAGCCCGAGGATCGTGTACACGGCGGCGTCGGTGCGCGCCCCGGCGGCGAGCAGCACGCCGAGCACCGTGAGACCGCCGAGCGCCCAGGCCCGGCGTCCCGTCGTGCGGAACCAGCCGAGCGCCGCGAGCCACGAGCCGCCGACGCCGATGAGCGCCCACGAACCGGGATTGTTCGAGGCGATGAGATACCCGGTGAGCGGCACCATCGTGACGGTCCAGCCGGCGATGAGCGGGATGCGCAGCGCACGCGGCAGGAGGAACGCGAGCGCGGTCGTGAAGGCGACGAACAGCGCGACGTTGACCAGCCGCATCACGAGGGCCGAGGTCTGCACGTCGGTCGTCGCGAAGACGTTCATGACCGCGTAGTACACGGGCGGGTAGGCGCCGATCCAGTTGCCGTGATCGGCGGCGACGACGGGCTTCGGATCGCCCGCCCACTCCTGGCATCCCGCGCTCGCGGTGACGTCGGCGACGTAGCACGGCGCCGTCATGACGCCCGGCAGCACGAGCCGCCAGCCGTCGCCGCGCTCGGGATCGGGCGCGCACAGGTCGGTGCGGGCCTCGTTCGCGCACCAGACGCTCGCGAGGTGGTAGTCGTCGTCGGGCGACGCGCCGACGGGCGACGCGAACGCCCAGGCGGACAGCGCGAGGAAGCCGAGCACCGGCACGAGGTGGATCAGGCGGAGGCGGCTCAGCACCGAGCGGGGCGCGCGCGGGGGCGTCTCAGTCATCGGGGTGGTCCTTCTTCTCGAGCTCGAGCGCCAGTCGCTGCACCGCCCGGCGCAGCTCGTCGCGGGTCTTCGCGAGCTCGAGGCTCACCTGCATGAGCAGCAGGAAGACCACGAAGAACGCCCCGACGAAGAGCAGGTTGATCGGCTGGGCGATCCCGAAGAACCGCGCGATCGCGTCGAGCAGCCCGGGCCAGGCCGAGAGCACGATCGCGGCCACCGCCGCGAGGAGCCACACGACGGCGTACTTCTCGGGCAGCACGTAGGAGCGCAGCAGGAGGATCACGACGACGAGCAGCACGATCGCCATCGCGATCGCGAGGATCTGGGGGGTCACGCCGCGGCCTCCTCGCGCTGCCGGCGTCGGAGCGCGCGGAGCTCCGGCGGAGCGCTCCGGATGCTCGCGAGCAGCAGGATGAACATGATGCGCCCGGTGTAGCCGAGCGCCCGGAACACCGACTGCGACGGGACGCCGCCGGCGCGCTCGTTCATGCCGACCGGGATCTCCGAGACCGTGAGCCCCTGGCGCGTCGCGAGCACGATCGACTCGACGGTGTCGCCCAGCCACTCCACGGGGTAGTGCTCGGCGAAGACGGCGAGCGCGCGGGGCCCGGCGATGCGGAAGCCGCTCGAGGCGTCGGTGAGGCGGGTGCGCGCGTAGAGGGAGACGACGCCCGCGATGAGCCGGTGCACGCCCCGTCGCGCGGCCGACGACTTGAACGCGTCGCCGGCGCGGGCGTACCGGCTGCCGATGACGATGTCGGACGACGCGGTGGCCGCGACGAGCTCGGCGATGTGCTCGGGCCGGTGCTGGCCGTCGCCGTCGAACTGCACGACGGCGTCGTAGCCCTCGCGGGCGGCGAACTTGAAGGCCGTGCCCATGGCCGCCCCCACGCCGAGGTTGATGGCGTGCGACAGCACGTGCACGCCGGCCGCGCGGGCGATGCGGGCGGTCGCGTCGCGCGAGCCGTCGTCGACGACGACGACGTGCTCGAGGGGATGCGCGGCGGCGAGCGACTCGAGCACCCGCCCGATGGCCTCCGCCTCGTTGAGCGCGGGGATCGCGACGAGCACCCTCATGGCTCCCAAGACTACGGGAGGACCCGGCGCCGCACGCGCCGGACGACGTCGCGCAGGCCCGAGTGCCGGAGGTGGTGCCACGCCATCCGCAGGTCGTGCCCGGGACCGGACAGCCGGCGCGCCCGACGCCCGGAGCCGCCGCCCATCCCGTCGCGCCCGGGCGCGTAGTCGGCGGCGTGG
>JAEWKY010000259.1 GCA_023457615.1 Actinomycetes bacterium
TCGAGTCAGGGCGACAACCCGAATATCGCCCTGACTCGCCCCCACATGATCGGCACGCTTACCCTTGTCGCCGATCCATGGCGGTGAATCCCATCTAGAGGAGATGCACCTGTTGCACCGAAGCTACCCCGCCGCCGCCTGAACCCCAAGTCGTCATTTCGGGGGACAGAGCAGGTGAACAGACCTGTTCACCGGGGCTGTTCCGGTCGATCTCGTCCCGTTTCGGGGGACAGAACCGTGAGAATCCGTCGTCGTCGGGCCCGGAACCGACCGGATCGGGCGACGCGGCGACGGATTCCGCATCAGGTCTCGAGGTTGCGCCAGGCCCCGAACGGCAGCGGCCGACGCAGGGCGCGCTGGCTCGACTGCCAGGCGGTGGGGCCGGCGTCGCCCCGCCGGCGGTGCTCGCCCGCGAGCTCGTCGAGCGCGGCCGCGAGCACGGCGGTGACGGCGGCGACGTCCTCGTCGGAGGGGTGGCCGCCCGTGATCCGGATGTCGGGGCCGGCGTCGCTCACAGCGGGATGTTCCCGTGCTTCTTCGGCGGCTGCGAGGCGCGCTTCGTGCGCAGCGCCCGCAGCGCCTTCACGATCGCGACGCGCGTGGCCGCGGGTTCGATGATGCCGTCCAGCTCGCCGCGCTCGGCCGCGAGATACGGGTTCGCGACGTTGTAGGTGTACTCGTTGGCGAGGCGCGTGCGGACGGCGGCGACATCCTCGCCGGCCTCCTCCGCCTTCTTGATCTCGCCGCGGTAGAGGATGTTGACCGCGCCCTGACCGCCCATCACCGCGATCTCGGCGGTCGGCCAGGCGAAGTTGAGGTCGGCGCCGAGCTGCTTGCTGCCCATGACGATGTAGGCGCCGCCGTACGCCTTGCGGGTGATGACGGTGACGAGCGGCACGGTGGCCTCGGCGTAGGCGTAGATGAGCTTCGCGCCGCGGCGGATCACGCCCGTCCACTCCTGGTCGGTGCCCGGCAGGTAGCCCGGCACGTCGACGAGGGTGAGGATCGGGATCGAGAACGCGTCGCAGAACCGCACGAAGCGCGCGGCCTTCTCGCCCGCGTCGATGTTGAGCGTGCCGGCCATCGCCTGCGGCTGGTTGGCGATGATGCCGATGCTGCGGCCCTCGACCCGGGCGAAGCCGATGACGATGTTGGGCGCGAAGAGCGGCTGCACCTCGAGGAAGTCGCCGTTGTCGACGAGCGACTCGATGATCGTCGTCACGTCGTACGGCTGGTTGGGGGAGTCGGGGATGAGGGTGTTCAGCCGACGGTCCTCGTCGGTGATCTCGAGGGCGGTCTCCGACTCGTAGGTCGGCGACTCGACGAGGTTGTTGTCGGGCAGGAACGAGACGAGGGCGCGCGCGTAGTCGAGCGCGTCGGCCTCGTCCTCGGCGAGGTAGTGCGAGACGCCCGTGCGGGCGCTGTGGGTGCGCGCGCCGCCGAGCTCGTCCATCCCGACGTCCTCGCCCGTGACGGTCTTGATGACGTCGGGACCGGTGACGAACATCTGGCTCGTCTTGTCGACCATGATCACGAAGTCGGTGAGGGCGGGCCCGTAGACGGCGCCGCCCGCGGCCGGTCCCATGATGATCGAGATCTGCGGGATGACGCCCGACGCCGCCGTGTTGAGCCGGAAGATCTCGCCGTACTTGCCGAGCGCGACGACGCCCTCCTGGATGCGCGCGCCGCCCGAGTCGAGCATCCCGATGATGGGCACCCCGGTCTTGAGCGCGAGCTCCATGACCTTGATGATCTTCTCGCCCGCGACCTCGCCGAGCGAGCCGCCGAAGACGGTGAAGTCCTGCGAGTAGACCGCGACCTGCCGCCCGTGGATGGTGCCGGTGCCGGTGACGACCGCGTCGCCGTAGGGCCGGTTGCGCTCCATGCCGAAGGCGTTGGTGCGGTGTCGCACGAACTCGTCGAGCTCGACGAACGATCCCTGGTCGAGCAGCTCCTCGATGCGCTCGCGCGCGGTCTTCTTACCCTTGGCGTGCTGCTTCTGGATGGCGGCCTCGCCGCTCGCGGTGACCGCCTCGTGGTAGCGCACCTTGAGGTCGGCGAGCTTCCCGGCGGTCGTCGAGAGGTCGGGGGTGGGCGCGGCGGCGTCGTCGGCGCCGTCCTGAGCCTGTCGAAGGGTCACGGCGTTCAGCCTACCGACGGGCCGCGGCAGAGCCTTGGCGGCAACCTCCAAGGCGACGGCCACGTCGTGTGCGGGAACGTCAGCGCGCGTCGGCATCCTGCACCTCCGCGGATCCGCGGAACGCGCCGGAGTCCGCGTTCAGATCGGGCGGCCGAGACGCCGAACGTGGAATGCCCGGGGTCAGCCGACCGCCGTGTCGGGCCGGGGCGCGAGGCGCGGCGGCCGGAACAGCCGGGCGATGCCCCAGCCGGTGACCCGCAGCATCGCCTCGGCGACGATCGCCCGGCTCATCTTCGACCGGCCCGCCGTGCGCTCCCGGAACTCGATCGGCCGCTCGACGACGCCCCAGCCCGCGTCGAGCGTGCGGAGGGTCATGTCGATCTGGAAGCAGTAGCCACGCGAGTGGATGTCGTGCAGCGGCATCCCGCGCAGCACCTCGGCGCGGTAGGCGCGGTAGCCCGCCGTGACGTCGCGCACCGGGAGCCGGAGCAGGAGCCGGGCGTACGCGTTGCCCGCGCGGCTCAGCAG
>JAEWKY010000260.1 GCA_023457615.1 Actinomycetes bacterium
CAGCGCGTTCCCGTCGGCAGCAATACGCCCTTGAATCCAAGCCGGGCGGCGGCCTGCGCGATCTCGCCCAGGGCCGCCCGCCGCTGCACCGCCGACCGCGCGTAGGCGAGCGTGCCGCCGCGCACGAAGTCGGCGTCGATGCCGGTCGCGCGGAGCACGTGCCCGACCTCGCCGATCGTGTCGATCATCGCGCGCCGCATCGCGAGCGCCGCGTCGCGCCCGTGCGCGCGCTCGAGCGAGGCCGTCGAGCGCGGGAACAGCGCGCTGCACCAGCCGCCGTTGCGGCCCGAGGCCCCGAATCCCGCGAACTCCTTCTCGAGCACGACGATCCGCAGCGCGGGCTCCCGGTCGAGCAGGTACCACGCCGTCCAGAGGCCGGTGAGGCCGCCGCCGACGATCGCGACGTCGGCCGTCGTGTCGCCGTCGAGCCCGGCGCGGAGGGTCAGGTCGCCCGCGGTCTCCTGCCAGAAGGAGAGGCCCGAGTCGCGGGGACCTAGAGCTTCGTCCACGCCTCGCTCAGCACGCCGCGCAGGATCTGCGTGATCTCGTCGAACTCGGGTTCGCCGATCGTGAGCGGCGGCGCGAGCTGCACGACGGGGTCGCCCCGGTCGTCGGCGCGGCAGTACAGCCCCGCCTCGTAGAGCGCCTTCGACAGGAACCCGCGCAGCAGGCGCTCCGACTCGGCCTCGTCGAACGTGGCCTTCGTGGCCTTGTCCTTCACGAGCTCGATGCCGAAGAAGTAGCCGTCGCCGCGCACGTCGCCGACGATCGGCAGGTCGAGCAGCGTCTCGAGCTTCGCGCGGAACACGGGCGACAGCTCGCGCACGCGCTCGTTGAGGCCTTCCTCCTCGAAGATGTCGAGATTCTCGAGCGCGACCGCCGCCGACACCGGGTGACCGCCGAAGGTGTAGCCGTGGTAGAACGCCGTCGAGCCGTGGCGGAACGGCTCGTACACCTTGTCGGACACGATCGTCGCGCCGATCGGGGAGTAGCCCGAGGTCATCGCCTTGGCGCACGTGATCATGTCGGGCACGTAGCCGTAGGTGTCGCACGCGAACATGTTGCCGACGCGGCCGAAGGCGCAGATGACCTCGTCCGACACGAGCAGCACGTCGTACCGGTCGCAGATCTCGCGCACCCGCTGGAAGTAGCCCTTCGGCGGCGGGAAGCAGCCGCCCGAGTTCTGCACGGGCTCGAGGAACACCGCGGCGACGGTGTCGGCGCCTTCGAAGAGGATCATCTCCTCGATGCGGTTGGCGGCCCAGAGCCCGAACTCCTCCTCGGTGCCGCCGGGAAAGCCCATCTCGTCGGCGCGGTAGGCGTTCGTGTTCGGCACCCGGAACCCGCCGGGGGTCACCGGCTCGAACATCGCCTTCATGGCCGGGATGCCGGTGATCGCGAGCGCGCCCTGCGGGGTGCCGTGGTAGGCCACGAAGCGCGAGATGACCTTGGTCTTGGTCGGCTGCCCCTGGAGCTTCCAGTAGTACTTGGCGAGCTTGAACGCTGTCTCGACCGCCTCGCCGCCGCCCGTGGAGAAGAAGACGCGGTTGAGGTCGCCGGGCGCGTAGTCGGCGAGGCGGTCGGCGAGCTCGATCGCGTTCGGATGGGCGTACGACCAGATCGGGAAGAACGCGAGCTCCTCGGCCTGCTTCGCCGCGGCCGCGGCGAGACGCTGCCGCCCGTGGCCGGCGTTGACGACGAAGAGCCCCGACAGCCCGTCGATGTACTTCTTGCCCTGGGAGTCCCAGATGTGGTGGCCCTCGCCCTTGGTGATGATGGGCACGCCGTGCTCCTCCATCACCGACTGGCGGGAGAAGTGCATCCAGAGGTGGTCCTTCGCCTTCTGCTGGAGCGCGGTGTGATCGACGTCGGACGAGGCGCTCTGCTCGGAGATGGTCATGGCGACTTTCCCTTCGGGGGCTACCGCGTGCCCCAGTTGTAGAACTGCTTGTGGAGTTTCAGGTAGACGAACGTCTCGGTCGACAGCACCCCGTCGATCGTGCGGATGCGCTGGTTGAGCAGCTCGATCAGATCGTCGTCGGACTCGCACACGACCTCGGCGAGGATGTCGAAGCTGCCCGCGGTGAGCACGACGTAGTCGATCGCGGGGATGCGGCCGAGCTCCTCGGCGACGCTCACGGTGTCGCCGGTCACCTTGAGGCCGATCATCGCCTGGCGGTAGAAGCCGAGCTGCATCGGATCGGTGACGGCGACGACCTGCATGACCCCGGCCTCCGTGAGCTTCTGCACCCGCTGCCGGACGGCCGCCTCGGAGAGCCCGACGGCCTTGCCGATCTCGGCGTACGACCGGCGGCCGTCCTTCTGGAGCTGCTCGATGATGCCCTTGGAGACGTCGTCGAGCGCCACCGTCTTCGCGCGCGCCATGTTCCGATCATGACAGCCTCGAGGGGGTCATTCAAGCGAATCCGCAATCGAAACGGCCTGTGACTGACGGAATCCGCAGTTTCGGCGGACCATCCCGCCACATAGGGTGGGCGCATGGCCGACCGCGCGCTCAGGAACTTCATCAACGGGGAGTACGTCGACGCGAGGGGTGACGGCTCGTTCGCGGTCGTCGACCCGGCGACGGAGGAGACCTACGCGACCTCGCCGGTGTCCGGGGCGGCCGACGTCGACGCCGCCTACGCCGCGGCGGCGGCCGCGTTCGAGGAGTGGGGCGAGTCCCTCCCGTCCGAGCGCCAGCTCGCGCTGTTCCGCATCGCCGACGAGCTGGAGAGGCGCGCCGACGAGTTCGCCGACCTCGAGTCGCAGGACACCGGCAAGCCGCGGACGACCCTCGTCGAGGACGAGATCTCGCTCTCGGTCGACCAGCTGCGCTTCTTCGCCGGGGCCGCGCGCCACCTCGAGGGCCGCGCGACCGCCGAGTACCTGAAGGACCACACCTCGTCGATCCGCCGCGAGCCGATCGGCGTCATCGGCCAGGTGACGCCGTGGAACTACCCGCTCAACATGGCGGTGTGGAAGATCGCGCCGGCGATCGCCGCGGGCAACACGACCGTGCTCAAGCCGAGCGACACGACGCCGCAGACGACGCTGCTGCTCGCCGAGGTCGCCGCGGAGTTCCTGCCGAGGGGCGTGCTCAACGTGATCACGGGCGACCGTACGACGGGCGGCCTCATGGTCGACCACAGGACCCCGCAGATGGTGTCGATCACGGGGTCGGTGCGCGCCGGCATGGAGGTCGCCAAGGCCGCGTCGGCCGACCTCAAGCGCGTGCACCTCGAGCTCGGCGGCAAGGCGCCCGTCATCGTGTTCCCGGATGCCGACCTGGCCAAGGCGGCGGAGGGCATCGCGATCGCGGGCTACTTCAACGCCGGGCAGGACTGCACCGCGGCGACGCGCGTGCTCGTGCACCGGGACGCGCACGACGACTTCCTCGCGGCGCTCGCCGCCTACGTCGCCGAGAACGTCACGACGGGCGACCCGAAGGACGCCGGCACCTTCTTCGGCCCCGTCAACAACGCGAACCAGCTGGAGCGCGTGCTCGGGATGCTGGGCTCCCTCCCGTCGCACGCGAAGGTCGTCGCCGGCGGCGGGCGCCGGGACGGGAGGGGCTACTTCATCGAGCCGACCATCGTGGACGCGCTGCAGCAGCACGACGAGGCGATCCAGAACGAGATCTTCGGCCCCGTGATCACCGTGCAGACCTTCGCCGACGAGGCCGAGGCCCTCGCCTGGGCCAACGGCGTGCAGTACGGCCTCTCGTCGTCGGTCTGGACCTCCGACCACGGCCGCGCGATGCGCTTCGCGAAGCGGCTCGACTTCGGCTGCGTGTGGATCAACACCCACATCCCGATCGTCGCGGAGATGCCGCACGGCGGGTTCAAGCACTCGGGCTACGGCAAGGACCTCTCGATGTACGGCTTCGAGGACTACACACGCATCAAGCACGTCATGTCCTACATCGGCCCGGGCTCCGCGTAGGGCCGCGCGCGTGCCCGCGGGTCCCGTCGGCTGCGAGCTCGCTTCCGGGGTTAGATAGACGGGTGCACGGCGACCTCGACGACACCCGCCTCGCGGTGCCGCGCACGGTCCCCCCGACGGACGGGGTCGACCACGACGACACCGTCGTGCGGGGGAGTCTCCCGGCGCCGACGCCACGCGCGACGCCGCCCGCGCTCATCGAGCCGCCGCTGCCCGAGCAGCGCCCCCTCCCGACCGCGCCGCCCGAGCCCGTCGCCTCGGCCCCCGAGCCGGAGCCCGGACCGGAGCCGGAGCCCGGACCAGGGCCGGTCGCGGCGCCGCTGTTCCTCGCCCGACTGGGCGACGGCCGCGAGCTGCCGATCGACGGACCCGTCTACCTCGGTCGCCGGCCGACCGCCCCGCGCATCCACACCGGCCCCCCGCCGCGGCTCGTGACGTTCCCCTCGCCCAGCCGCGAGCTCTCGGCGACGCACCTCGAGCTGCGGATCGTGGGCGCCTCGCTCGTCGCGAGCGACATGCGCTCGACCAACGGCACGGTCGTGCGGCTGCCCCGATCGGCGCCGCGCACCCTCATCCGCGGCGAGTCGATCGTCGTCGTGCCCGGCACGCGCATCGACCTCGGCGACGGCGCGCTGCTCGACATCCTCGACGTCGAGCGCGCCGCGGAGGCCTCGTGAGCAGCGTCGGTCGCGACCGCAGCGGCTACAAGCTCGCCGTGCCGGGACGTCGACGCGGCTTCGTGCTCGACTGGGCCGGGCGCAGCGACGTCGGTCGCAAGCGCGCCGTCAACGAGGACAGCGTGCTCGTCGGACCGCCCGTGTTCGCCGTCGCCGACGGGATGGGCGGCCACGCCGCGGGAGACCGCGCGAGCGCGGCCGTCGTCGACAGGCTCGCGGCCCTGCGCGCCGACTCGACGGGCGGCGACTACCTCGAGCTCCGCCGGCTCGACGAGGCGCTCAGCGCCGCGGCGGTCGACATCGACGAGTTCTCGGCGCACATCCCGATCGGTGCGGGCACGACCGTGACCGGCGCCGTGCTCGCGCTCCAGGACGGCGAACCGCATTTCGCCGTGTTCAACATCGGCGACAGCCGGGTCTACCGGCTGAGCGGCGACGGCTTCCGTCGCGTCACGCGCGACCACTCGGTCGTGCAGGAGCTCGTCGACGCCGGGCTCCTGCACGCGGACGACGCCGAGGACCACCCCGAGAGCAACGTCATCACGCGCGCGGTCGGCTTCCGCGAGGAGCCCCGGCCCGACGTCTGGATGCTGCCGGTGCAGCCCGGGATGCGGCTCCTGCTGTGCTCCGACGGGCTCACCAAGGAGCTCGACGACGCGCGCGTCCACCAGCTCCTCGCGAGCGGGGGATCCGCGGCCGAGACCGCCGACCTGCTGATGGACGCGGCGCTCGCCGCAGGGGGTCGCGACAACGTCACGGTCGTCGTGATCGACGTCGCGGCACCGGCGGCGACGGCCCGCACGGGCGCGCCCGACGCCGAGTAGCACGAGCCCCCCATCCTGGGGAAACCCCCGTTCGAGCGGAGGCTTCCCCGCGGTGCTCCACCTAGAATGGGGCGACCCGCGGCATGGAGAGGGGGGTCTTCATGGCGAGGCGACTGCCGTCCCAGCCCCCCGTGCTGCCCGGATTCTCCTACGTGCACATCCTCGGGTCGGGCGGGTTCGCCGACGTGTTCCTCTACGAGCAGAACATGCCGCGCCGCCAGGTCGCCGTCAAGGTCATGCTGAGCGAGGTCGTCAACGACCAGGTGCGCCAGATGTTCCAGGCCGAGGCGAACCTCATGGCGCAGCTCTCGACGCACCCGTCGATCCTCACCGTCTACGAGGCGAGCGTCTCGGGCGACGGCCGGCCGTACCTCGTCATGGAGCTGTGCTCGTCGAGCCTCTCGGAGCGGTACCGGCGCGAGCGCATCCCGGTGCCCGAGGTGCTGCGCATCGCGGTGAAGATCGGATCGGCGATCGAGACGGCCCATCGCGCCGGCGTGCTGCACCGCGACATCAAGCCCTCCAACATCCTGACGACGCAGTACGGCCACCCCGTGCTCTCCGACTTCGGCATCGCCTCGACCCTCACGACCCAGCGCGAGGAGGACTCGGTGGGCCTCTCGATCCCGTGGTCGGCGCCCGAGGTGCTGCTCGACGAGACGTCGGGCACGATCGCGAGCGAGGTCTGGGCGCTCGCCGCGACGGTCTACTCGCTGCTCGCCGGGCGCTCGCCGTTCGAGGACCCGAACGGCTCGAACAGCAGCAGCGACCTCATGTCGAGGATCGCGCGGGCGAAGCCGCAGCCGATCGGGCGCACCGACGTGCCGTCGAGCCTCGAGGCGCTGCTGCGCCGGGCGATGTCGCGGCGTCCCGAGAACCGTCCGGCGAGCGTCATCGAGCTCGTGCGCGAGCTGCAGACCATCGAGGCCGAGCTCGGCGTGCCGCAGACGCCCCTCGAGGTCGCGATGGACGAGTGGGCGCTCGGCACGGTCGCCGACCTCGAGGACCGCACGCGCCTGCGTCCCGTCCCCGGGGCGGCCCACGCCCCCGCGCCGCGCCGTCGCCGCCGGCGTGCGGGAGGGCCGGGGGAGTACGCGGGCATCGGCACCGTGCGCGAGGCGACGCCGCCGCGCCGCTTCTCGCACAGCCGGCCGGCCGCCCCGCAGCGCGGCGTCCAGGCGGTCACCTGGCTGCTGATCGCATCCGCCGTGCTCGTCATGGCGCTCGGCGCGACGGCGCTCGTCGTGCTCCTGCGCGCGTCGACCGACGAGGGCATCCCGGTCGTCGCCGACATCTCCGCGCGCGAGACCGACGGCACCGTCGAGTTCTCCTGGCCCGACCCGGGGATCGCGACGGGCGACCTCTACGAGGTCGAGGTCGGCGGCGTGCGCACCGCGACCCAGTCCCAGCCGCGCTTCGTCGTCGACGCCTCGCCCGGGGAGACCGTGTGCATCGCCGTGACCGTCAACCGGCAGGGCAAGACCGGCGGCCAGAGCGCGGAGAAGTGCGTCGACGTCTCGGATGAGTGAACGATGAGCATCCGCTCCTGGATCGCCGCGCACCGCTCGCTCGTCGCCACCGCGACGAGCGGCACGGTCGTCGCGGCCCTCGTCGCGGGCTTCGCCCTCACCTCGTCCGGCTACACGGCGCAGAGGCTCGACCTCGGAGACGGGTCGGTGTGGGTCGCGAACGGCGGTCTGCAGGCCGTCGGACGGGCCAACCCCGAGGTGCTCGAGCTCAACTCGGTCGTGCGCACCTCCGGCACCGACCTCGAGGTCGTGCAGCAGGGCACGACCGTGCTCGTCGTCGACCGCGCCAATGCGACGGTGCAGATCGTGGATGCGGCGAGCTCGACGCTCGGCGAGACGACCGCGCTCCCTCCCGAGGACGCGCAGGTCTTCCTCGCGGGCACGCGCGTCGTCATCCACGCCGCCGGCACCGGCGAGCTCTGGATCGTGCCGGTCACCGAGCTCCAGGACTTCGACGCCTCCCAGCCCACGTCGCTGAGCCTCGGCCTCGACTCGGTCGTGAGCGTCGCCCCGGACGGCACGCTCTTCGCGTACTCCGCCGAGCTCGACCAGGTGTTCCGCGTCGACGCGGCGCGCTCCGACGCGGTCGAGGCCACGTGGACCGCCGGACTCGACGACGCCGAGGACGTGCAGGTGACGTCCGTCGGCACCAGCTGGGCGGTCGTCGACCGGGAGGGACGGCGCGTCGCCCTCGAGCGCGGCATCGTCGACCTCGCCGACTTCGTCGCGCCGGGCGGCGACATCGTGCCGCAGGAGGCCTCCGACTCGGGCGACCGCGTGCTGCTCGGCATCGAGGGCAGCCTGCTCTCCGTGCCGCTCAGCGGCGCCGCGGTCGTCCCGCTCGTCACGGGGCAGGACGGCGCTCCCGCCGCGCCGCTGCGCGTCGAGGGATGCGAGTACGGCGCGTGGTCCTCGGGCACGGCGTGGCGTCGCTGCGCGGGATCGGGCGAGGGCGCGACGCTGCCGCTCGAGGGTCCCACGTCGGGCGTCCTCGACTTCGCCGTCAACATCGACCGCGTCGTGCTCAACGACCTGCGGCGCGGGAGCACCTGGGCGGTGCAGGACGACGCGCAGCTCATCGACAACTGGGACGACCTCCTCGTCGAGGACCAGGACGAGCAGGTCGAGCAGAACGACGAGAACGTGCCCCCGACCGTCGAGGAGGAGCAGCAGCCGCCGATCGCGGTCGACGACGCGTTCGGCGCGC
>JAEWKY010000261.1 GCA_023457615.1 Actinomycetes bacterium
CGCCCACCCCGTGACGCGCACCCGCGACGCCCACTCCGAGCCGTGACCCCGTGCCGCGCGCGGCGGCGCGTACGCTGACCCCATGACCGTGCTCGAGGCGGTGCTCGGATTCGCCGTCGTCGCGGCCCTGCTGACGGTGATCCCGGGCCTCGACACCGCGCTCGTACTGCGCAGCTCGCTGACCCGCTCGCGCTCCTACGCCGTCGCGACCGCGCTCGGCATCCAGACCGGCGTCATGGCGTGGGGGATCGCGGCCGCGGTCGGCGCGACGGCCCTCCTCGCGGTGTCGGAGGTCGTCTACGAGATCGTGCGCCTCGCCGGGGCCGCCTATCTCGTCGGGCTGGGCGTCTGGCTCGTCGTCGCGAGCTTCCGGCGGCATCCCGCCGACCAGACCGAGCCGCCTGCCGTCCGCGGCGGCCTCGCGCGCGGGTGGGCGATCGGCGCGGTCACGAACCTGCTCAACCCGAAGGTCGGGGTCTTCTACCTCGCGACGATCCCGCAGTTCGTCCCCGACGGCGCCTCGCCGCTCGCGATGGGGGCCCTGCTCGCCGGCGTGCACTGCGTGCTCGGGCTCACGTGGTTCACGATCCTCATCGCCGGCAGCACCGCGCTCGGCGCGCGACTCCGCACCCCGAGGTTCGTGCGGGGGATCGATCGCGTCACCGGTGGAGTGCTCGTCGCCTTCGGGGCGAAGCTCGCCCTCGACACCCGGTTCTGAGTCGGGCGCGACATGGCGGAGGAGGAGCTCGCCCGGTTGCGCAGGATCGCCCACTCGCGCGCGGGGACGGTCGACGACCTGCGGCGTCTCGCCGAGCTCAAGGCGCCGCGGATGCCGTCGCCGGTCGCCGCCCCACCCGCCCGCGGCACCCCGCCTGATCGAGCATCCCGCCTGATCGAGCATCCCGCCTGATCGAGCACCCCGCCTGATCGAGCACCCCGCCCGTCGTGCCCTGCCGCCCCCGCCCGGCCCGTCGCGGCTCGCCCGAGCGAAAGGGTCTTGCCGAGCGGGTGATCGCCGGGCGAACATGGGGTCATGGCAGGGGGAACGCCATCGACGCAGAGCGCCGCCTTCGCGGAGCTGCTCCTGCAGTCGGGCCTGATCACCGGGGACCAGCTCGAGCTCGCCCGCGCCGCCAAGGCGCGCACGGGGTCGCACATCGACGAGGTGCTCATCAGCCTCGGGATGATCTCGCCCGAGGAGCTCCGGAGCGTCATGGCGCGCTCGTGGGGCATCCCCGTCATCGATCTCGCGGCGACCGACCGCGACGAGCAGCTCATCCGCCGCTGGTCCGGGCAGCGCATGATCGCCGAGAACTGGATGCCGGTGCGCCGCGACGCCGAGGGGCGGATCCTCGTGGCGACGGCCCGGGTGCCTGACGCCGAGCGCCGCGCCGCGATCGAGGGCGAGCTCGGCGAGAGCGCGACCTTCGTCGCCGCGACGTCGTGGGACATCCGCCATCTCGCGCTCACCGTCTTCCGCACGGCGATCGCCGACGAGGCCGCGAACGAGCTCTTCCGGCAGAACCCCGGCCTGTCCGCGCGCGTCGTCTTCTCCCGCGGCCAGAAGGTCGGGTTCGCGATCCTCGCCGCGATCGCGCTCGTCGCGCTCGTGCTCTGGCCGGTGGCGACGGTCGTCACGATCATCACGCTCGTGAGCGTCACGTTCCTCGCGAGCACCGTCTTCAAGTACGCCGTCGCGATGCAGGGCGCGAAGTACGACGTCGTCGAGCGCGTCACGCGTGAGCAGGTCGAGAGCCTGCGCGACGACGAGCTGCCGGTCTACACCGTGCTCGTGCCCGTCTTCAAAGAGGCGAACATCGTGCCGCAGCTCGTCGGCAACCTCGGACGGATCGACTACCCGGCCGACAAGCTCGAGGTGCTCGTGCTCATCGAGGAGGAGGACCACCTCACCCGCGACGCGTATCTCGGGTCCGACCCGCCCCCCAACTTCCACCTCGTGACGATTCCGAAGGGCACCCCGCAGACGAAGCCGCGGGCGTGCAACGTCGGCCTCTTCTTCGCGTCGGGGGAGTACCTCGTGATCTTCGACGCCGAGGACGCCCCGGAGCCCGACCAGCTCAAGAAGGCGGTCGTCGCCTTCCGCCGCGGCGGCGACACGACCGTCTGCGTGCAGGCGGCGCTCAACTACTTCAACGCCGACGAGAACGTGCTGACGCGCATGTTCACGCTCGAGTACAACTACTGGTTCGACTACATGCTCGCCGGCCTCGACGCCTACGACCTCCCGATCCCGCTCGGCGGCACGAGCAACCACTTCCGCACGTCGGCGCTCATCGAGCTCGGAGGCTGGGACCCTTACAACGTCACCGAGGATGCCGACCTCGGCATCCGCGCGAGTGCGCTCGGCTACCGCGTCGGCGTCATCAACTCCACGACGATGGAGGAGGCGAACACCTCGGTCCCGAACTTCATCCGGCAGCGCAGCCGGTGGATCAAGGGCTACATGCAGACCTCGCTCGTGCACGCGCGGCGGCCCGTCGCCCTCGTGCGGCAGATCGGCCTCCGCCGCTTCGGGGCGTTCGCCCTGCTCATCGCGGGCACGCCGCTGACGTTCCTCGGCGTCATCCCGCTCTACCTCGTGACGCTGCTCTCGATCGTCGTCCCGAGCGGCTGGTTCAGCCCCTACTTCCCGGTCTGGCTGCTCTGGATCACCCTGCTCAACTTCATCATCGGCAACGCCGTCATGGTCTACCTGTCGATGATGGGACCGTTCAAGCGCGGCACGTTCGACCTCATCCTGTGGGCGATGCTCAACCCGGTGTACTGGGTGCTGCACTCGATCGCCTCGTACAAGGCCCTCTGGCAGCTGCTGGTCAAGCCGCACTACTGGGAGAAGACCGAGCACGGGCTCACCAACCGCACGCACGAGGGCCACGAGGAGGTCGTCGCGTGAGCGCTCCGGTGCGCCCGGCGCCGGGCCCGGCGGAGACCGGCGAGCGGATCCCCCTCGCGCGCGGTCGGCACGCCGGGGCCGCGACGCGCACGAGACTCGACGCCTTCCCTCGGGATCCGCTGCTGCGCTGGTCGCTGCGGCTCGCCCTCGCCGTGCCGTACCTGCTCGTGGCGTGGTTCGGCGCGGGGGGACGCACCGCGGCCGTCGACACGCCGAACCAGCTGCTGCTCGACCACCTCGCGCGCATCGACTGGGGCTCGGCCGACACCGAGTGGATCGGCGCGATCTTCCCGCCGCTCAGCACGCTGCTCGCCGCCGCGATCCCCGGCGGTCGCGCGGGTCTCGCGGTCGCCGGCGCGCTCGTCGCGGGCGTGCTGCTGCAGAAGCTCCTCGAGATCATGGTGCAGCGCCGCTTCCCGCCGTCGACGATCGTGCTGCTGACCCTCGCCCTCGCGGCCAACCCGCTCTTCGCCTACAACGCGACCGAGAACCTCGCGACCTTCCTCGGCCTCGCCTTCTTCGCCCTCGCAGCCTCCGACCTCGGGCGGTTCGTGAGCTGGCGCAACACGCGGGCGGGCTTCCGCGCGGGCATCTTCCTCATGCTCGCGACGCTCTCCGACCTGAGCGGGCCGCTCTACGTGATCACGGTCGCGCTCGCGGCGCCGTTCCTCCGGCTGGCCCGCGCCGATCAGCGGGGTGCGCGCGGCGCGAACGTGCTCGTCGTCATCTATCCGACGGTGGCAGCCCTCGGCGCGATCTTCTTCCTGAACCTGATCTTCACAGGACGGCTCTTCAACTCGATCGGCGCAGGCCTCATGGACGGCGTCCCCCAGCGCG
>JAEWKY010000262.1 GCA_023457615.1 Actinomycetes bacterium
CGGTGGCCGTGGTCCGCGTCGCGGCCTGGTCGCTCGCGGCCGCGGTGCTCGTCGCGTCCTTCGCGCTCACGGGGGCGCGGACCGGGCTCCCCACGGGCTACCGGTTGCTCGCCGACGCCGCGTTCGACGCCGGCACCGCCGCGGGCGCCGTCATCCTCGTGATCGCGCTCGCGGCATCCGTGGCGGTCCGCGTTCTGCGTCTCCGCGGGCGTTCTTCGCCGCGGACCCGGACGCAGGACGCGGACGTGGGGAGGGACTAACCCCGGATCGCGCGCAGCGTGCGGGCGGTCGCGAGGGCCGCCTCGGCCGCACGGGCCCCGACGTCCTCCTTCGACCCGGGGAGGCCGGCGCGATCGAGCCCCTGCTGCTCGTCGTCGACCGTGAGCACGCCGAAGCCGACCGGCTTGCCCGTGTCGAGGGCGACGCGGGTCAGGCCGTCGGTCGCGGCCGCGGCGACGTAGTCGAAGTGCGGCGTCTCGCCGCGCACGATCACGCCGAGTGCGACGACGGCATCCGCCCCCGCCTCGAGCGCGGCCTTCGCGACCACGGGCAGCTCGAACGACCCGGCCACCTGCACCTCGGTCAGCTCGGCGCCCGACTCGGTGAGCACGCCGCGCGCCCCCGCGAGGAGGCCCTCCGAGATGCGGGTGTGCCAGAGTCCCGACACGATCGTGACCTTCAGGCCGCGCCCGTCGGTGTTCAGGTCGGGCATTCCTCCGCCGCTCATGCGTTTCCTTCCATCGCGGACTGGAGTGCCGCATCCTTCTCGTTCTCGGACGACTCGTTCAGAACCCGGGCGGCGTCGAGCGTGTCGTGGTCGGGCAGCGCGTGCCCCATGCGGTCGCGCTTCGCGTCGAGGTAGCCCTCGTTGAACTCGCCGACGCCGACGACGAGCGGCACGAGCTCGCTCACCTCGACGCCGCGCTCGCGAAGCTGACGGGCCTTCTCGGGGTTGTTGCTGAGCAGACGCACCGACGCGACGCCGAGGTCGCGCAGGATCGCCGTCGCCGCGCCGTAGTCGCGCGCGTCGGCGGGCAGGCCGAGTCGCAGGTTGGCGTCGAGGGTGTCGAGTCCCTCCTCCTGCAGCCGGTAGGCGCGCAGCTTGTTGATGAGGCCGATGCCCCGTCCCTCGTGGCCGCGCAGGTAGATGACGACGCCGCCCTCGGCGTGGATGGCCTGCAGCGCCGCCTCGAGCTGCGGACCGCACTCGCACTTGAGCGACCCGAACGCCTCACCCGTGAGGCACTCCGAGTGCACCCGCACGAGCGACCCGTCGTGCGGCGCCGACCCGTCGGCCGCGGGAGCGATCCACGCGACGTGGTCGGCGCCCGTGGACCGGTCGCGGTACGCCCGCACGCGGAACGTGCCGTGCTGCGTGGGCACGTTCGTCTCCACCTCGAACGAGACGCGCTCGAACTCCGGCACCTCGGCGACCGCCTGCGGGTCGGACTCGCACTTGCGCTCCTCCAGGAAGCGGATGAGCTCCTCGATCGTGATGACCGGCACCCCGTGCTCCTCGCCGAGCTTCAGCAGCCCGGGCAGGCGCATCATCTCGCCGCCGTCCTCGACGATCTCGCCGATCACGCCGACCGGCTCGAGACCCGCGAGCTTGAGCAGGTCGACGGTCGCCTCCGTGTGACCGTCGCGCTCGCGCACGCCGCCGTCGACCGCGCGCAGCGGGATGATGTGACCGGGGCGGATGAGGCTCCGCGGCGTCGACGCGGGGTCGGCCAGCACCCGCAGCGTGTGGGCGCGGTCGGATGCCGAGATGCCGGTGCTCAGGCGGTCGGCGGCGTCGACGCTCACCGTGTACGCGGTGCCGCGCGGGTCCTCGCTCTGCGCCCACATCGGCGGCAGCGCGAGCCGGTCGGCGATCTCGTTCGTCATCGGGGCGCACAGGTAGCCGCTCGTGTGCCGCACGGTCCAGGCGATCCACTCCTGGCTCGCGAACTGCGCGGCGAGCACGACGTCGCCCTCGTTCTCGCGGCCCTCGTCGTCGGCGACGATGACGGGCTTCCCGGCGGCCAGGGCCGCGAGGGCGGTGGGGATGTCGGCGAGGCTCATGACCCGCTCCTTTCGAACGCCATCAGGCGCTGCACGTGACGGGCGAGGACGTCCGTCTCGATATTGACCCGGTCGCCCGGGGCGAGGTCGCCGAGCACGGTCGCGGTGAGCGTCTCGGGGATGAGCGAGACCTCGAACCAGTCGTCGCCGGCGTCGCTCACCGTCAGCGAGACGCCGTCGACCGCGATCGAGCCCTTGCGCACGACGAGCGGCGCGTGCTCGGGGTCGAGGGTGAGGCGCAGCACGCGCCAGGCCTCCTGCGGCGTGACCGAGACGACGGTCGACGTGCCGTCGATGTGGCCCTGCACGAGGTGCCCGCCGAGGCGGTCGCCGAGGGCCGCGGCGCGCTCGATGTCGACGCGCTGCCCGACCGTCGCGGCGCCCAGGGTCGACATCGCGATGGTGACGCCCATGACATCCGCCGTGAACCAGTCGGGGCCCTGGTCGACGACGGTGAGGCACACGCCGTCGACCGAGATCGAGTCGCCGTGCTTCGCGTCGGAGACGGCGAGCGGCGCGCGCACGGTGAGACGACCGGCGTCGCCGTCGCGCTCCCAGGCGACGATCTCGCCGAGCTCCTCGATGATGCCGGTGAACATCAGCTCTCCTCCGTGGGGTAGGCGTGCAGGTAGAGGTCGTCGCCGAGCTGCTCGACGCTCGCCAGGCGCAGCCGGCGGATGCCGTCCATCGACGGGATGCCGAGGTGGTCGAGCGCGACCCGCGGCCCGCCGAGCAGGGCGGGCGCGAGGAAGATCGCGTACTCGTCGGCGAACCCGGCGGCGATGACGGCGGAGGCGAGGGTCGGGCCGCCCTCGACGTACACCCGGCGGACGGCGCGCGCGTGCAGGTCGGACAGCACCTTCTCGAGATCGCGGGTGCGCGTGACGACGACCTCGCGCGGATGACTCCGCAGCTTCGCGTCGGCCGGGAGGTCGCGCTCGCCGACGACGACGGGCAGCGGCTGGTCGCCGAGCAGCTCGCCGTACTCGCCGCGTGCGGTGAGCGACGGGTCGTCGGCCAGGACGGTGCCGGTGCCGACGAGGATCGCGTCGCTCAGCGCGCGCTGCTCGTGCACCTTCATGCGGGCGGCGGAGCCGGTGATCCACTGGCTCGACCCGTCCGCGGCCGCCGCGCGGCCATCCAGCGTCGACGCCCATTTGACGGTCACCCACGGGCGTCCGCGCCGCACGACCTCGAGCCAGGGATGCAGCAGCGCCTCGCCCTCGGCCTCGAGCACGCCGTGGCTCACGGGGATGCCGGCCTCGGCGAGGCGCTGCGCCCCGTGACCCGAGATCGCGCCCGGATCGGTCACCGAGTACACGACCTTCGCGATGCCGGCGGCGACGAGCGCCTCCGAGCACGGCCCGGTGCGGCCGGTGTGGTTGCACGGCTCGAGGGTCACGACGGCGGTGAGTCCGCGGGCATCCGCGACCTTGCTCAGCGCGTCGACCTCGGCGTGCGGGGTGCCGGCGCCGCGGTGCCAGCCCTCGGCGACGACCCGGTCGTCGGCGTCGAGGAGCACGCAGCCCACCTGCGGGTTGCCGCCCGTGAGGGGTCCGCGCGTGGCGAGCTCGAGGGCGCGCCGCATGGGCGCTTCGAACCGCTGGTGGTCGCTCATTCGCTCTTCCCGGTCAGGCCAGGCGAGGGGAGTCGGCGCGACCGGGCACGCGGGGCGTGCGACGGCGGCGTGCCTCCTCCCATCCGGACTTTGACCGTCGGTTCCGGAATTCCACCGGATCGGCGTCCCCGCCTTGCGAGCTGAGGACGTTCGCGGACTCTGACCGCCGGTGCGGGATTTCACCGCCCCTGGAGCACGTGCTTCGTATCACCACAGTAAACCCGCCCGCGCTCGCGCGCATTCCCGGCGGAGAGCCCTCGATTCGTGCCGTGTGGCGGTTCCGGGA
>JAEWKY010000263.1 GCA_023457615.1 Actinomycetes bacterium
CCCCCCCCCCCCCCCCGCCTCCACCCCTGCAGCAGGAAGCGCATCGACGTCATGAACATCACCTCCCTCGAGATCGAGAGCCAGCCCGAGGTCTGGACGAGGTCGCTCGACCTGCTCGACGACGCCGTCCGGATCCTCACCCGGCGTGGGGAGCGCGTCCTCGTGCTCGGCTGCGGCACGTCGGCGTTCGTCGCGGAGTCGTTCGCCGCGCTGCGGGAGACCGCCGGCTTCGGGGAGACGGATGCCGACTACGCGTCCGAGCCGCGCACGTGGCGCCCGTACGACGCCGTCATCGGCATCACGCGCTCCGGCACGACGACCGAGGTCATCGACGCCCTGCGCGCCGTGCCCGAGGGGGTGCGCAAGATCGTCGTCACCGGGGTCGCCGACTCGCCGTGCGCCGCGCTCGCCGACGAGGTGCTCGTGCTCGACTTCGCCGACGAGTCGTCGGTCGTGCAGACGCGCTTCCCGACGACGTTCCTGTTCCTCGCCCGCGCGGCCTTCGGCGAGGACGTCTCCGCGCTCCCGGCGCTCGCGGCCGAGGCGCTCGCGGGAGACCCGCCGGCCGTGCCGACGGGCTTCGACCACGTCGTCTACCTCGGTCGCGGCTGGACCTACGGGCTCGCGCAGGAGGCCGCGCTCAAGATCCGCGAGGCCGCGCAGGCGTGGGCCGAGTCGTACCCGCTCCTGGACTTCCGGCACGGGCCGCTCGCCGTCGCCCATCCCGGATCGCTCGTCTGGCTGCTCGGCGTCGTCGACGACGAGCTCGCCCGCGACATCCAGGCCACCGGGGCGACCGTCGTGCAGTCGCCCGCCGACCCGCTCGTGCAACTGGCCCTCGCGCAGCGCCTGGCCGTGCGCACCGCCGTCGAGCGCGGGCTCGACCCCGATCATCC
This sequence comes from Actinomycetes bacterium, assembly GCA_023457615.1. Taxonomy (GTDB): domain Bacteria; phylum Actinomycetota; class Actinomycetes; order Actinomycetales; family Microbacteriaceae; genus Pseudolysinimonas_A. The sequence continues at coordinate 897 of JAEWKY010000263.1, forward strand.
GCGGCACCTGACGCGCTCCATCGTGCTGTCCTGACCGGGAGAATGGTCGAGGAGGCGAGGATGTCGACGAGCACCCCGACGCGGAAGCCCGCCGCTCGGCGGCGTCGTGTGCTGCCGCACCTCACCGGGTGGGCCTTCGTGGCGCCCGCGATGGTCATCATCCTCGGCCTGTCGATCTTCCCGGCGCTGTGGGCGTTCCTGCTGTCGCTGCAGAAGTGGAACGGATTCGCTCCGCCCCAGCTCGTCGGCGGCTCGAACTACGCCCGGCTGCTGAGCGACGACGAGTTCTGGGCGGCGGTGTCGCACACGGGCGTCTACGTGCTCCTCTTCGTGCCGGCGTCGGTGCTCGCGGGGCTGTTCCTCGCGGTCGCGCTCAACCGCGACATCCCGCTCATCGGTCTCTACCGCACGGCCATCTTCGTGCCGTTCGTCGCGTCGGCGGCGGCGACCGGCATCCTCGCCACGTACCTGTTCAGCCCGCAGTACGGGCTCGCCAACAACGCCCTGCGCGCGATCGGCCTGCCGGCCCAGGGCTGGCTCGAGGACCAGTCCCAGGCGATGCTCGTCATCGCGATCATGTCGCTGTGGGGGCAGGCCGCCTTCACGACCGTCATCTACCTCGCGGCGCTCCAGGACGTGCCCGTCGAGCTGCTCGAGGCCGCCCGCATCGACGGCGCCAACCGGTGGCAGACCTTCTGGCGCATCGTCTGGCCCGAGCTCGGCCCCGTGACGGTGTTCGTGACGATCTGGCAGACGATCGGCGCGCTGCAGCTCTTCGACCTCGTCTACACGACGACGCGCGGCGGCCCGCTCGACGCGACGAAGACGATCGTCTACTACCTGTGGGAGAAGGCGTTCAAGTCGCTCGAGTTCGGGAGCGGGTCCGCGGCGGCGTACGTGCTGTTCGCGGTGACGCTGCTCATCACGGTCGCCCTCGTCGCCTACTCCCGCCGCCGGAAGCTCGAGGTGTTCTGATGACGATCCCGTCGAGCCCCCGCCCGTTGACGGCCGAGCGCCCGAGCCGGCCCCGCCGGCGCTTCAGCCTGTGGCACCTCGTGCTCGCGCCGATCGCGCTGCTGTTCTTCATGCCGTTCGCGCAGATGCTGCTCGCGTCGCTCTCGCCGGCGGCCGAGCTGGTCAAGTTCCCGCCGCCGTTCGTGCCCTCGCGGCTCACGCTCGACGGCTTCGTCGCCCTGTTCACGACGACCGACGTCGTGCGCTGGCTCGTCAACTCGACCGTCGTGTCGGCGATCGCGATCCTCGCCCACATCGTGCTCTGCTCGCTCGCCGGCTACGGGTTCGCCCGGCTGCACTTCCGCGGTCGCACGGTCGGGTTCTTCGTCATCCTCGCGACGATCATGATCCCGACGCAGCTGCTCATGATCCCGACCTACGTCATGTTCTCGCGACTCGGTCTCGTCAACACCCTCGCCGCCGCCTTCGTGCCGTGGCTCGCGTCGGCGTTCGGCATCTTCCTCATGCGGCAGTTCTTCCTCTCGATCCCGGTCGAGATCGAGGAGGCGGCCGCGCTCGACGGCGCGAACCGGCTGCAGATCTTCCTCCGGGTCGTGCTGCCGCTCGCGCGCCCGGCGCTGGCGACCCTCGCGATCTTCACGCTGCTGAGCTCGTGGAACGACCTGATCTGGCCGCTCATCGCGATCAACGACGAGAGCTCGTTCACGGTGCAGCTCGGCATCGCCAACTTCCAGAGCACGCGGCGCACCCAGTGGGATCTGCTCATGGCCGGCAACGTCATCGCGACCGCCCCGCTCGTGCTGTTCTTCCTCGTCGCGCAGCGGCAGTTCGTGCAGACGATGACGATGTCGGGGCTCAAGGGATGACCGCGCGCGTGCTCGTCGCGGGCGACGCGAACCTCGACCTCGTGCTGCGCGGCGACGTCGTGCCGCGCTTCGGCCAGGCCGAGCAGCTGCTCGACGCGACCGAGCTCGTGCTCGGCTCGAGCGCGGGCATCTGCGCTTCGGGTCTCGCGCGCCTCGGCGTCGTCACGTCGATCGTCGCGCGGGTCGGCGCGGACGTCTTCGGCGCGCGCACCCGCGAGCTGCTCGAGGAGGCCGGGGTGGATGCCGCGGCGCTCGGCGTGACCGACGAGCCGACGGGGCTCTCGGTCATCCTGTCCGCGCCGGCCGACCGCGCCATCCTCACGCTCACGGGGGCGCTCGCGGGGCTCCGCGGCGCCGAGGTGATCGCCGCCGCGGAGGAGGTGGACCACGTCCACGTCGCCGGGCTGTTCCTGCTCCCGCGCCTCGTCGCGGAGCTGCCCGGCGTGCTCGCGACGCTGCGGGCGCGCGGGATCACGACGAGCCTCGACACCAACTGGGACCCGGCCGAGCGCTGGCTCGGCATCGCCGAGAGCCTGCCGCACCTGGACCTCCTGCTCCCGAACGCGCAGGAGGCCCTCGCCCTCGCCCGCGCCCTCGGCGACGATCCGGCGGATGCGGAGTCCGCGGCGATCCTGCTCGCGCGGCGCGGACCGGCGGTCGTCGTCAAGGACGGGGCCGCCGGAGGCTTCGCCGCGACGGGCGACGGCGCCGTCGGGCGCGCACCCGGTCTGCGCGGCGACGTCGGCGACACGACGGGGGCGGGCGACGGCTTCGACGCCGGATTCCTCACGGCGTGGATCGACGGTCGGCCGCTCCCGGAGGCGGTGCGCTGGGGCGCCGTCGCGGGTTCGCTCTCGACGCGCGGCGTCGGCGGCACGGGCGGGCAGGCGACCCGCGCGGAGGTCGAGGCGGCGCTCGCGTGATCGCGTGCCTCGGGCTCTCGCCCGCCCTCGACGTCACCTACGGGGTGCCCGAGCTCGTGCCCGGCGCCATCCACCGCCCGGTCTGGCGCACCGCGCTGCCCGGGGGCAAGTCGCTCAACGTCGCGCGGGCGGCCCGCCTGCTCGGCGGCCGGGTGCGGGCCATCGCGCCGCTCGGCGG
>JAEWKY010000264.1 GCA_023457615.1 Actinomycetes bacterium
GGCTCGAGCTCGGCGGGCAGCGGCGACGGGCGCCGCAGCAACTCGCGATCGGCCGCCGTCACCACCGGGATCTCCCGCTCGGACGCGGCCTGGTCGGGATGCGGGGCGGGAACCCCGTCGACTCCGAGGGTCGCCGTGGTCGCGCCGGCGCGGTCGCGCAGCTCCCAGCCCCCGGCGGTGGCGCGGTACTCGACCGCGGCGTCGAGCCACGGGACCGAGGAGGTCGGGCAGTCCTCGTGGCGCAGGGTCGCCTCGGCGAGGAACGCGGTCTCGGTCGCGGCCCAGGTGCCGGAGAGGAAGCCGCACGTGCGCCAGAGCGTGAAGCCGCCGGCCGCCACGCGGAGCCAGGTGTCGGCGCCCTCGTCGTCGGCGGTGACGCGCCACATGCCGATCAGCCCGATGCTCGTCGACACGTCGTCGCCCGCCGGGGTGCCGGCGCCGTCGGGAGACGCCGTGCCCGGCGCGGCGCAGCCGAGGAGCACGGGGAGGACGAGGGCCACCGCGAGCAGTGCGCCCGGGAGGCGTCTCACGGCTCCACCCAGTCGAACGTGCGGGTGACGGCCTTGCGCCAGACGCGCAACCGCTCGGCGCGCTCGTCGTCGGACATCTCGGGCTCGAACCGCCGCTCCTCGCGCCAGTTGCCCCGCAGCTCGTCGAGCCCGGCCCAGAACCGGACCGCGAGCCCCGCGGCGTAGGCGGCGCCGAGCGCCGTGGTCTCGATGACCGCGGGGCGCACGACGGGGATGCCGAGCACGTCGGCCTGGAACTGCATCAGGGTGTCGTTGGCGACCATCCCGCCGTCGACGCGCAGCTCCTCGATGGGCGACGGCAGGTCGTCGACGGCGGCATCGATCACGTCGACCGTCTGCAGGGCGACGGCCTCGAGCGCGGCCCGGGCGACGTGCGCCTTCGTCGCGAAGCGGGTGAGCCCGAGGATGGCGCCGCGCGCGTCGGGTCGCCAGTAGGGGGCGAACAGGCCCGAGAACGCCGGCACGAAGGCGACGCCGCCCGTGTCGGGCACCGAGAGGGCGAGCTCCTCGACGTCGGCGGCCTTCTCGAAGAAGCCGAGGTTGTCGCGCAGCCACTGGATGAGCGAGCCGGTCACCGCGATCGATCCCTCGAGCGCGTAGTGCGGCTCGCCGTCGCCGAGCCGGTAGGCCACGGTCGTGAGCAGCCCGCCGGCGGAGCGCACGATCTCGGTGCCCGTGTTCGCGATGAGGAAGTTGCCGGTGCCGTAGGTGTTCTTCGAGCCGCCGGCCTCGAACGCCGCCTGCCCGAACGTCGCGGCCTGCTGATCCCCGAGGATGCCGGCGATCGGCACCCCCGCGAGCGGCCCGGCCGCGACCTCGCCGTAGACCTCGGACGACGAGCGGATCTCGGGGAGCAGAGCGCGCGGGATGCCGAACGCGGCGAGCAGGTCGTCGTGCCAGGCGAGCGTGGCGAGGTCCATGAGCAGGGTGCGGCTCGCGTTCGTGACGTCGGTCGCGTGGACACCGCCGTCGGCGCCGCCCGTGAGGTTCCAGAGCACCCACGCGTCGGTCGTGCCGAAGGCGAGCTCGCCGCGCTCGGCGCGCTCGCGCGCGCCGTCGACGTGCTCGAGCATCCAGGCGATCTTCGTCGCGGAGAAGTACGTCGCGAGCGGCAGGCCGGTGAGCTCCCGGAAGCGGTCGACGCCTCCGTCGGCGGCCAGGCGGTCGACGAGGCCCTGCGTGCGCGTGTCCTGCCAGACGATCGCGGGGGCGATCGGCTCGCCCGTCGCGCGATCCCAGATCACGGCCGTCTCGCGCTGGTTCGTGATGCCGATCGCGGCGACGTCGGCGGCGGTCGCCCGCGCGGCGTCGAGCGCCTCGGCGAGCACGGAGACCGTGGCGTCGCGGATCTCGGCGGCGTCGTGCTCGACCCAGCCCGCGCGCGGGAAGTGCTGCCGGTGCTCGCGCTGGGCGGTCGCGACGGGCTCCCCGGCGCGATCGAAGACGATCGCGCGCGTGCTCGTCGTGCCCTGGTCGATCGCGACGACGTAGTGCGGTCCCGGAGCGGCGTCGGTCATGGGCACAGCCAAGCACACGGCAGGATGGAGGTGTCCGTCCGCGTCTCGCCACCGACGCCGATTCCGGAAGGAACCCCCATGCCCTCGTCGACCGACCTCGTCCGGCGCGCCGGCGACGCCCAGAGAGACTGGCTCGACCGCGTCGCCCTCGCCGAGACCGCGATCCCGATCGTCGGCACGCTGCACCGCGAGCGCAACGTCATCTCGCACGTGCACGGTCGCAAGCTCGTGAACCGCTCGGCCACCCAGCTGCTGCGCGCGCTGCGTCCGCGTCAGGCGCACGCCTTCGAGGTCGACATGGCCGACGCGATGCTCGTGCTGCGGCTCGCCTACGAGCTCGGGGTGCAGGGCGTCTCGCTCGACCTCGGCGCGCTCCTCGTCGACGCCCCGGATGACGCCACGGCCCGCGAGGAGCACGTGCGGTCGCGCATCGCCGCCCTCGAGTCGTGGGCCTCGCAGGAGGCCACCGACGTCGTGCTCTACGGCTTCGGGCGCATCGGGCGCCTCCTCGCGCGCATCCTCGTCGGCCACGCCAACGGCAACGGCCTGCGGCTGCGCGCGATCGTCGTGCGGTCCTCGAGCGTGCCGAACGACCTCGAGAAGCGGGCCAACCTGCTGCGCAACGACTCCGTGCACGGCGTGTTCGACGGCACGATCGAGATCGACGCCGAGGCCGGCACGATCCTCGCCAACGGCACGCTGATCCACGTGATCTACGCCGACGACCCGTCGGCGGTCGACTACACCGCCTACGGCATCCGGGACGCGCTCGTCGTGGACAACACGGGACGCTGGCGCGACGAGGCGGGCCTGGCGCGGCACCTCGCGTCGCCCGGCGTCGCCCGCGTGCTGCTCACCGCGCCCGGCAAGTCGCCCCTCAAGAACGTCGTGTTCGGCATCAACCACGGCGACATCGCCCCCGGCGACGCGATCGTGACCGCCGCCTCGTGCACGACCAACGCGATCACGCCCGTGCTCAAGGTGCTCGACGACGCGCACGGCATCCGCCACGGTCACGTCGAGACGGTGCACTCGTACACGAACGACCAGAACCTCATCGACAACTTCCACAAGGGCGACCGTCGGGGCCGCTCGGCCGCGCTCAACATGGTCATCACCGAGACCGGGGCGGCGACGGCGGTCGCGAAGGCGCTCCCGCAGCTCGCCGGCAAGCTGACGGGCAACTCGATCCGGGTGCCCACGCCGGACGTGTCGCTCGCGATCCTGAATCTCGACCTCGGCGCGTCGACGACCGTCGAGGAGCTCAACGCGCTCCTGCGGGCGGCGTCGATCTCGGGGGCGCTGCGCACGCAGATCGGCTACCTCGAGTCGTCGGAGGTCGTCTCGACCGACTTCGTCGGCAACAACCGCGCGGGCGTCGTCGACGGGCTCGCGACGATCGCGAGCGGCCACCACGTCGTCGTCTACGTCTGGTACGACAACGAGTACGGCTACTCGTCGCAGGTCGTGCGGGTGCTCGAGCACATGGCGGAGCAGTCGCGGGTCGCCACGGCCTGACGCCTACGGCGTGAGCGAGTCCGGCCCGAGCTCGGCGGGGGAGCGGTGCCCCGAGAGGCCGAGCACGAGGTCGAGCTCGGCGACGAGGTCGCGCAGCACCTCCGCGGCGCCGGCCTGCCCGGCGA
>JAEWKY010000265.1 GCA_023457615.1 Actinomycetes bacterium
GTGCGGGCGAACACGTTCGCCGACTGCTCGGCGGCCTCGAGCGCCCGACGCTCCACCTCGCCGCGTTCCTCGGTGGGGACCGAGCCGAGCTCGTCGACGAGCACGCGCGCGTGGCGCGGCGTGATGCGTCCCTCGGCGAGGCTGTCGAGCGTGGCGGGCAGGTGCTCGGCCAGCACGTCGGCCTCGTCGATGAGCCCGGCGGCCGCGTGTCGGGAGAGCCGGAGGGCCGCGGCGATCTCGGCCCGGAACTCCCGCTCGGCGAGCGGGTGCGACGGGGCGTCGTGCCCGCGGGTCTGCGTCTCGTGCGCGAACGCGACGAGCCGGTACTTCGCGGCGGTGAGGCTCGCGATCATCCGATCGGTCTCGACGAGCGCGTCGATCACGCCGGCGTCGCCCGCCATCCGCCGCAGCCCCGGAGGCAGCCCGTCGCTCTCGCGGAGCGCGTCGCGGAAGGTGACCATGGCTACAGTCAAGTAGCACCCACCGACATCCGGGGCGCGCGGTCGGCGACCTGTGGATGGTCGGCTAGAGTAGGACGCTGTGCCGGGCTCCGCTCGCGGAGGCGGTGCATGCCACGGGCTGTGGCGCAGCTTGGTAGCGCACCTGACTGGGGGTCAGGGGGTCGCAGGTTCAAATCCTGTCAGCCCGACGATCGGCTCGTCCCGTCGACTGTCCAGACGACCGACTGTCCCGAAAACAGAGTCGGGGCTGCCCGGCTCGACTTCCGCGGCGGAACCGCGCGTCGCGCGCCGAACTCCACGACGTGGCGGCGACCGGACCGGCTCACCGCTCGAGGCGTGGAGCCGGGATGCCGAGTCGGCGAGCTTCGCGCAGCGTGTCGTCGAGCACGGCGCGTGCCTCCGTCGTGCGGGGATCGGTGTGCGCTTCCAGGCTCCGTCGGGCGATCGGGATCAGCCGGGTGACCCATCCGACCACCGTGGCGACGAGGAGCGGTCGTCGATACGGGGTCATGGCGACGCGGTGCCGGGCGAGGTCGACTCCTCGAGCCTCCAGGAGCGGGAGCAGTTCGCGTGTCGTCAGGAAGGCGTCGTGGAAGGCCCGGCGGTCTCCGATCATCTTCGCCAACGATCCGCTCCGGAGCGCTTGGGCGAACATGCCGGCGTCGGCGAGGAAGTGGAGCCACAGCCATCCGCGCATGTCTCTCTGCTGCCGGATCGTCAGGCCCGCCTGTCGGAAGGCCGTGAAGACCTCCTGCTCCCGGGGCGTGGGAGACGCGCCTGTCGTGCCGAGGATGACGGAGGACATCATGGCGCCCCGGAGCACCCCGTCGTCGCCGAAGCCGCCCCCCGCTTGCGGGAACCCGAACACGACGCGCTCGGCGGGGAGCGGCGCGACGGCGGTGAGCGGCTCCTCCCACACGTTGCCGAGCACGAGCACGGTCGCCGCGCCCGACCGCGGAGCCAGGAAGGAGGCCGCTTCGGCGAGATGGTGGTGCCCGACGCTGAGCACGATCAGGTCGAAGCCGTCGGCCGCGCCGAGAGACTCTCGCAGAGGAGTCCGGTACGACTCGCGAACGCGTCGGCCGAACAGCTTGCGGCGTCCGTCGATCAGATCCACGTGCACCGTGTCGCCGTAGTCCGCGACGCGTCCCGGACGCACGTAGAACTCGACGTCGTGTCCGGCGGCGTGCAGTGCGCGTCCGTAGATCGTCGCGATCACTCCGCGACCGAACATCAGTATGCGCATGGTGTGTGCCCTCCGTAAGATGGAGACCGTCTCCGTCTTGAACGATATGGAGACGGTCTCCGGTTGTCAACGAAAGGGGTCGGGCGATGCAGGTGCGAGCGCTCCGAGCGGACGCACGCCGCAACAGAGACGCGATCGTGGCGGCTGCGCGAGAGGTGTTCGATCGGGACGAGCAGCTTCGCTTCGATGACTTCGCGACCCGTGCCGGCGTGGGAGTCGGAACGCTCTATCGGCACTTCCCGACGCGGGAGGCGCTGGCGGCAGCGGTGTATGCCGACGAGGTGGCCGGTCTCTGCGCGGTGGCCGGCGATCCGACGCGCTCGGCGCACGAGAACCTGGGCTTCTTCCTGCGTGGGTTCGTGGAGTACGTGGTCGCGCACAGCGGACTCGCGCGCACGCTGGCCGCCGTCGTCGACCCGTCCGTGCAGGCCGACGGCGGGATCCAACTCGAGCGCACCGTCGTCGAGCTCCTGGACCGTGCCGTTGCCGAGGGCGGTGTGCGTCGCGAGGCGAGTGCCGGGGCGGTGATGGTCGTGCTGCACGGCATCGGCTCCGCCTCCGATCGCCCTCACTGGGTGGCCGAGTCGCGTGCGGCCGTCGAGCTGCTGCTGGCAGGGCTCGAGGCGCCGCGGCGTTGAGCTCGTCCTAGGCTGGGCGCATGGCGGCCGGCGCGACGATGCACACCTTCGAGGTGCAGCTCGCCGACATGGATCGCGGCGTCTACGAGCAGGTCACGGTGCGGGCGGCCCGCCATCCCTCCGAGACCGAGGCCTACCTGATCACGCGCGTGCTGGCCTACTGCCTCGAGTACGAGGAGGGGATCGCCTTCAGCGAGGGCATCTCGGTCACCGACGAGCCGGCCGTGCTCGTGCGCGACCTGAGCGGCGAGCTGCTCGCCTGGATCGAGATCGGGGCTCCGGATGCCGCCCGCCTCCACACGGGGAGCAAGGCGGCAGGGCGCACGGTCGTCTACACGCATCGCGATCCGGTGAAGGTGGCCGCGGCGTGGGCGGGGGCCCGCATCCACCGCGCCGACGAGATCGCGCTGCACAGCTTCGACCCCGGATTCGTCGACTCCACGGTCGACGCGCTCGAGCGACGCAACACGCTCACGCTCACCGTGACCGAGCGCCAGCTCTACGTCGAGCTGAACGGCGTGCACCTCGCGTCGGCCATCCACACCCGGCCGGTCGCGGCAAGGTGAGCGACACGGGTCACTCCGCGTCGTCGTCGAGGCAGCTCGCCTTCAGCTCCTCCGTGATCGTCTCCTCCACGACGCGCACCTCGAAGACGTGCGCGTCGCCCTCCCGCGCGAACGCCTCGAGCAGTGCGAGCTGGTCGTCGTCGCCGTCGAGCACGAGGGCATCCTCGACGGCGAGCGCGCACGTGTCGGCTCCGTAGGTCTCCCACGACGCGGCCGTGAATCCGTCCTCCCTCTCGGTGCGGCTGAACTCGCGGTAGACGCCGAGGACGCCCTCATCCGATCCGTCGGTCACCTCGTAGGCGGTCCAGGTCTGCAGCGTGATCGTGGTGCCGCCGGCGCCGTCGTCCGCTGGACGCACGCTCCACACGTGCTGCGTGACCGGGCCGGCGGTGCGGGCCGTCTCGGCGCCGAAGTAGTCGAGCAGCGTCACCCGCGGCGACGTCTCCTGCTCCGCCACGATCGGGATCAGGCGGCCGAACGGGTCCTCGAGCCGGCTCGCGAGCTCGGGGATCGGGTCGTCGAGCTCGCGCAGGTCGTCCGCCCGGGCGGACAGCTCCGCGAACTCCGCGATCGCGGCGACGAGCCGGTCGTACGTCGCGGCGTCGAGCCCGGGCGGCGCGTCGGGCGCCCCGTCGCGGAGATCGGCGCCCTCGGGCCAGTCGTCGATGCCGAGCGACGCGAACGTCGCCGACGCGGCCTCCGGCGGAGCTGTCGGCTCGGGAGCCGTCGCGCATCCCGCGAGCGCGAGGACGACGAGCACCGAACCCGGGACGAGCGCAGGGATCTTCACGCCGTCCACGGTGCCGACCCCGCCCGGGCCCGGCTACCCCCTTGCGCACGGCGTCGGCGGGCGCCCGGCTCCCGACTACCGGGAGCTGTTCGCGGTGCGCCCGCGCACGACGCCGACGAAGACGTCGCACAGCGGATGCGCGCCCCACGCGGGCCAGACGAGCGAGATCCCGGTGTCGTCGCCGACGCGCACCCGCCGCG
>JAEWKY010000266.1 GCA_023457615.1 Actinomycetes bacterium
CCGCACCCCCGAGCGCGCGAACCCGGCGAGCAGCGCGGCGGCTCCTCCCGCGCCCGCGAAGACGAGCGCGAGCGGATTGGCCGCGAACGTGAGCGCCAGGAACGCCGCCGTCGCCACCCGCGCCCCCCGGGAGCGCGCGAGCAGCAGCACGGGCGCCAGCAGCAGCGCGGCGTACTCGCCCGCGTAGTAGCTCGGCGCGAGGTGGAAGGAGAGGATCCACGACGTGCCGACGAGCGGCAGCAGCACGAGGGGTGTCGACGCGACGAGGGCGCGCAGCATCCCGGGCCCCTCCGCCGGGAAGAGCACCCGCACGAGCGCGAGCACCGCGAGGAACATCCCCGCCCCGTGCAGCGCCGCGACCAGCACGTAATAGAGGTACACGTCGCCCGCCGCGCCGAGGAACGCGAGGGCGCTGAGCGGGAGCTCGGGGAAGACGAACACCTGCGGCGAGAACGACCAGTCGAGCGCCCGGCCCGCCGCGACGTCCTGGAGGAGCTGGAACAGCACCCCGTTGTCGCTCGACCGCAGCTCCCACTGGATCGGCCACGTCGACGGCGCGTCGGGCGGTCCTCCGGCGCGCACGAGGAACACGAGCGCCGAGAGCATCCCGATCCCGGCCGCACCCGCGGCGGGCAGCAGGATGCGGCGGGCCACCGGACGCCGAGCCACCGTGCTAGACGTCGATGCGGTCGCGGTCGAGACCCTGCCCGGCGATGATGAAGTCCTTGCGCGGGGCGACGTCGTTGCCCATGAGCAGCTCGAACACCCGCTCGGCGGCGGCCGCCTCGCCCACGCGCACGCGCCGCAGGGTGCGATGCGCGCGGCTCATCGTCGTCTCGGCGAGCTGATCGGCATCCATCTCGCCCAGCCCCTTGTAGCGCTGGATCGGGTCCTGGTACTTCTTGCCCTGCTTCTCGAGGGTGCGCAGCACGCCCTGCAGCTCGGCCTCGGAGTAGGTGTAGATGACGTCGTTCGGCTTCGAACCCGGGTTCATCACGACCACGCGATGCAGCGGGGGCACGGCCGCGAACACCCGGCCCTCGTCGATCATCGGGCGCATGTAGCGGAAGAAGAGCGTCAGCAGCAGGGTGCGGATGTGGGCGCCGTCGACGTCGGCGTCGCTCATGATGATGACCTTGCCGTAGCGCGCCTGCTCGAGGTCGAACGTGCGACCCGACCCGGCGCCGATCACCTGGATGATCGAGGCGCACTCGGTGTTCGAGAGCATGTCGGCCACGGAGGCCTTCTGCACGTTGAGGATCTTGCCGCGGATCGGCAGGAGCGCCTGGAACTGCGAGTCGCGCGCGAACTTCGCCGTGCCGAGCGCCGAGTCGCCCTCGACGATGAACAGCTCGGTGCTCGCGATGTCGTTCGACCGGCAGTCGACGAGCTTCGCCGGGAGCGACGAGGACTCGAGCGCGTTCTTGCGACGCTGCGTCTCCTTGTGCGCCCGAGCGGAGATGCGGCTCTTCATCTCGGCGACGATCTTGTCGAGCACGAGCGCGGTCTGCGTCTTGTCGTCGCGCCTGGTGCTCGCGAAGCGCTCGGCGAGGGCCTTCGTGACGACGCCCGTGACGATGTTGCGCACCGCCGGCGTGCCGAGCACCTCCTTCGTCTGACCCTCGAACTGCGGCTCGGGCAGGCGCACCGTCAGCACGGCGGTGAGGCCGGCGAGGATGTCCTCCTTCTCGAGCTTCTCGCTCGCGCCGACCTTGAGCCGCCGCGCGTTCCGCTCGATCTCCGAGCGGAGGAACTTCATCAGCCCCTGCTCGAATCCCGACTGGTGCGTGCCGCCCTTCGGGGTGGCGATGATGTTGACGTACGAGCGGAAGGTCGCGTCGTACCCGGTGCCCCAGCGCAGCGCGATGTCGACCTCGCACTCGCGCGAGACCTCGGTCGGCACCATGTGGCCGTTCTCCTGCAGCACGGGCACCGTCTCGGTGAACCCGCCCGTGCCCTGCAGGCGCCAGGTGTCGGTGACCGGGGCGTCGGGTGCGAGGAAGTCGACGTACTCCGCGATGCCGCCGGCGAAGCGGAAGGTCTCACGCGCGGGCGCGCCCTCGACCCGCTCGTCGACGACCTCGAGCGCGAGCCCCGGCACGAGGAACGCCGTCTGGCGGGCGCGGGCGAGGAGCGCCTCCATCTCGAACTCGGCACCGCGCGTGAAGATCTGGCGGTCGGCCCAGTAGCGGATGCGGGTGCCCGTGACGCCCTTCGCGACCTTGCCGATCTTGCGCAGCTCGCTGCCGGAGGTGAACGGCGTGAACGGGTGGTCGGGGCTCGGCGTCCCCGCGTCCTGGAACACGCCCGGCTCGCCGCGATGGAAGGACATCGCCCACGTCGCGCCGTCCCGGTCGACCTCCACATCGAGCCGCTCCGACAGCGCGTTGACGACCGAGGCGCCCACGCCGTGCAGGCCGCCCGACGCGGCGTACGAGCCGCCGCCGAACTTGCCCCCGGCGTGCAGCTTCGTGAAGACGACCTCGACGCCGCTCAGCCCGGTCTTCGGCTCGATGTCGACCGGGATGCCGCGCGCGCGGTCGCGCACCTCGACGCTCGCATCAGGGTGGAGGACGATCTCGATCTCGGAGCCGAATCCGCCGAGCGCCTCGTCGACGGAGTTGTCGATGATCTCCCAGAGGCAGTGCATGAGACCGCGCGAGTCCGTCGACCCGATGTACATTCCCGGGCGCTTGCGCACGGCCTCGAGTCCCTCGAGCACGGAGAGATGGCGGGCGGAATAGTCGCTGCTCGCCACGGGTTCTCCTCCTCGGACGGGGTGCGGATCGGGTTCGGCGGGGCTGCGGACGGCGTCGTGGAACGGCCGCCGGAAGCAGGCCGTCGATCAGACTAACCCCGGCCGGGGACCGCCCCCGGCGCGCCACCCCGACCGGCGCAGAACCTCACCCGCTCCCCCGCATTCCCGAGTGCGCCGAGAGCGAAATGCCCGCCCCGTGACACACCCGTGACCGCGGCGCGTGCTTGGATGGAAGCATCGCAAGCCCCGAGGAGGAGCACATGTCGCAGTTCGCACCCGACAACACGGTCGACGAGCTCGAGCGTCCCGAGCAGCTCCTCACCGCGCTCGACCGCTGCGACTACTGCGGCGCCCAGGCGTACGTGAAGGCCACGCTCACCACGGGTGAGCTGCTGTTCTGCAACCACCACGCCACCGAGTTCAAGTCGAAGCTCCAGCCCGTCGCGCTCGAGTGGCACGACGAGTCGAGCCGGCTCTTCGAGCCCGTCGCCGACTGACGCGTCGAACGTCGCGAAGGCCCCCGGTCCGCCGGGGGCCTTCGTCGTTCGTGCTTGGATGAACTCCGTGCCTGGGATCCGTCGTCGAGCGATCATCGACCTCGACGCGTTCGCGACGAACCTCGCGAACCGGGACATCGACCGGCCGCTCGACCTGCGCGCCGACGCCTACGGCCACGGGCTCGGACTCGTCGCCCCCGTCGCGCGGGCTGCGGGGATCCCGCGGGTCGTCGTCGCGGATGACGCGGCCGCCGCCGTGATGCGCGGTGTCGGCTACGGGGCCGGCGAGATCGAGGTCGGGTGGTTCCCCGGCGATCTCTCGACGGCGGAGTACGGCACGAACGCGGGCAGCACCCCTGTCATGTCGCTCGTCGGCGAGGTGATCGCCGTCAAGCACGTCGGGGCCGGCGCCGGCGTCTCCTACGGCTACACCTATCGGACGACGCAACCCACGACGCTCGCACTCATCGGACTCGGCTACGCCGACGGCGTGCCCCGCCTCGCGTCGAACGAGGCCCCCGTGCTCGTCGGCTCGCGAATCCACCGCGTCGCCGGTCGGGTGGCGATGGATCAGCTCGTCGTCGACTGCGGCGACGACGATCCCGAGCTCGGCGCCGACGCCGTGCTCTTCGGCGACCCGGCCCGCGGCGAGCCCTCGCTGCAGGACTGGGCTCGCGCGACCCGGCGCACCGGGCTCGACCTCACCGCCGGAGTCGGGTTCCGCGTGGAACGGGTGGTGCGATGAACGCGCGCCTGGAACTCGACCTCGACGCGTTCCGGCACAATGTGCGGACGCTCGCCGCGATCGCCGCGCCCTCGCGGACGATGCTCGCGGTCAAGGCCGACGCCTACGGCCACGGGATGCTCCCCTTCGCGCGTGCCGCACTCGAGTCGGGGGCCGACTCCCTCGCCGTGCTCGAAGTCGGCGCCGGCCTCGCACTTCGCGACGCCGGGATCGACGCGCAGCTCTTCGCGTGGCTGCACGGCGCCGAGACCGACTTCGCCGCCGCCATCCGGCATCGGATCGATCTCGGCGTCTCGTCGCTCTCCGAGCTCGAGCGCATCGCCGCCGCGGCCGATGAGGTCGACGGGCGCGCCGACATCCATCTCAAGATCGACACCGGCCTGCACCGCAACGGCGCGAGCCCCGAGGAGTGGCCCGCGCTCGTCTCCGCCGCCCTCCGCCTCTCGGAGTCCGGTCGGGTGCGCATCGCGGGCCTGTGGTCGCATCTCGCCGACGCCTCGCCCGACGACGATGCCGCGGCCCTCGCCGAGTTCCACGCGGCGGTGGCCGTCGCCCGGGCGCTCGGGGTTCCCGAAGACGGCGACGACGCGCCGCTGCTGCACATCGCGGCGAGTTCGGCCGGCATCCGGATGCCCGAGGCGCGCCTCGACCTCGTCCGGTTCGGGATCGCCGCGTACGGGGTGTCGCCTTTCGACGACGTCGACGGGCCCGGCCTGGGACTGCGCGGCGTGATGACGCTGCGCGCGACCGGCTACCGGCACACGACCAGGGACGTCACGATCGAGATCGGCTCGGCGGACGGCGTGCCGATCCCTCGGGGCGACCTCGAGGCCCACGCCCTCCTCGACGGCGTGCGGCACCGGATCGGGATGGTCGGGGTCAACGGCACGACCATCGACGTCGAGCCCTCCTACCCCGCGTCCGCTCCGTACGAGGTGGTCGTGTTCGGACCGGGCGACCAGGGCGAGCCGACCGCCGAGGAATGGGCGGCGTGGGCCGGCACGATCGGCGACGAGATCCTCGCGCGGGCGTCGCACCGCATCCCGCGCGTCTACCTCAACGAGTGACGTCGGAGTCGCAGGACCTCTCCGGAGGACGGAGCGATCTGCACCTCGGGCGACGAGAGCCTCAGCCGACGCGACGGATGATGCCGAGCGGGGTCGACTCGTGACCCTGGCCGATCGGGTTGTCCTTCAGGATGCGGACGGCGAGGGCCTCGTCGGCCTTCGAGATCGTCGAGCCGAGGATGTTGCCGCCGATGTCGTTGATGTCGACGAGCAGCACCTCGACGTCACGACCGTGGGCCGCGAGGAGCGCCTTGATCTCGCGGCACACCTGGTACGGCTTCGCCGCGGTGAGCACGACCATCTCGTCGTAGGGCGGGATCGTCGGGTAGCCCGGGCCGTCGATGCCCCGGGCCTTCTTGCCGGCGATCCGGTAGAAGTCGCCCGTGCGCCGGAAGAGCCTCTTCGAGACGACCGAGACGGCGGCGGCGAACAGGATGCGCGGCGTGCCGACCTCCTGGATCGCCATCTCCATCGTCTCGGGGATGCCGAGGCCGATGCCCCACGGGGTGCGCACGACGCGCTTCGCGAGGTAGACGGCGAGCGGACGCGGCTTCACGTCCTTCACGAGCGTCGCGCGACCCTGGGAGCCGGCGACCATCTTCTCGGTCATGAAGAACCAGTCGCCGTCGCGCAGGTCGGGCAGGCCGTACTTCTGGACCACGGGCCCGAGGGGCTCGCCCGGCAGCACGACGTGGGTCTTGATCGGGTGCCGCTCGTAGCGGATGCCGTCGACCTCGACCTCGCGCGGCCGGACGCGGTTCTCGTCGTAGGGGACGTCCACGCGGGGTCGCCGGTCTACTCGAGGTAGTCGCGGAGCGACTGCGAGCGGCTCGGGTGGCGCAGCTTCGCCATCGTCTTCGACTCGATCTGGCGGATGCGCTCGCGCGTGACGCCGAACGTGTCGCCGATCTGGTCGAGCGTCTTCGGCATCCCGTCACCGAGGCCGAAGCGCATGCGGATGACGCCCGCCTCGCGCTCGCTGAGCGAGTCGAGGAGCGACTCGAGCTGCTTCTGCAGCATCGTGAAGCCCACCGCGTCGGCCGGCACGACCGCCTCAGTGTCCTCGATGAGGTCGCCGAACTCCGAGTCGCCGTCCTCACCGAGAGGCGTGTGCAGCGAGATCGGCTCGCGGCCGTACTTCTGCACCTCGATGACCTTCTCGGGGGTCATGTCGAGCTCGCGGCTGAGCTCCTCGGGCGTGGGCTCGCGCCCCAGGTCCTGCAGCATCTGGCGCTGCACGCGGGCGAGCTTGTTGATGACCTCGACCATGTGCACGGGGATGCGGATCGTGCGCGCCTGGTCGGCCATCGCGCGCGTGATCGCCTGGCGGATCCACCACGTCGCGTAGGTCGAGAACTTGAAGCCCTTCGTGTAGTCGAACTTCTCGACGGCACGGATCAGGCCGAGGTTGCCCTCCTGGATCAGGTCCAGGAACTGCATGCCGCGGCCCGTGTAGCGCTTCGCGAGCGAGACGACGAGACGGAGGTTCGCGCCGAGCAGGTGGCTCTTCGCGCGCTGCCCGTCACGGGCGACCCAGGTGAGCTCGCGCCCGAGCTGGGTGCGCTTCTCGCTCTCGGGCATGTGCGAGAGCTTCTCCTCGGCGAACAGGCCGGCCTCGATGCGCATCGCGAGCTCGACCTCCTCCGCGGCGTTGAGGAGCGCGACCTTGCCGATCTGCTTGAGGTAGTCCTTGACCGGGTCGGCCGTGGCGCCCGTGATCGCGGCGGAGTAGACGGGGACCTCGTCCTCGTCGTCGGTCATCGAGAGGCGGAGGGCGCCGGTGGGGAGCGGCTCGGCGGGAGCCGACTCGTCCTCCTCGTCGTCGTCGCCCTCGGTCTCGTCGCCCGCCTCGTCGTCGCCCTCGGCGGCCGGCTTCCCGGGCGTCTCGTCGTCGGCGACGACGTCCTCGTCGTCTCCCTCGACCTCGTCGACCTCGGTGGGCTCGAGCTCCTCGTCGTCCTCGTCGGGCTCGTCGCCCTCGGGCGACGCCTTCGCCTTGCTGGCC
>JAEWKY010000267.1 GCA_023457615.1 Actinomycetes bacterium
GATCGCGACGGCCCGCGGCGCCGGGGTCGACGCCGAGAGCCTCGTGCTCCTCGCCGTCGACGGCGCCGAGCTCGGCCGCCTCTCCCCCGCGTGACCGTCAGCCGGCCCGCCTGACCGTCAGCCGGCGGTCGCGGCGACCCACGCGTCGAGCTTGGCGCTCGCCGCCCCCGAGTCGATCGCGACGGCGGCCTCGCCGAGCTTCTCCGTGAAGCGCACGCGGATGTCGCGCTCCCCCTGCGCCGCGTCGCGCGCGAGGTCCCACGCGACGAGACCCGCCGCGGCGTTGAGCAGCACGATGTCGCGCACCGGGCCCCCGTCGCCCGCGAGCACCCCGCGCGCGATGGCCGCGTTCCGGGCGGCGTCGCCGCCGAGCAGGTCGTCGATCGAGGCGCGCGGGATGCCGAAGTCGCCCGGATCGAGGTCGTGCTCGTGCACGTCGCCGCGCGACACCTCCCAGACGTGCGAATGCCCCGTCGTGGTGAGCTCGTCGAGCCCGTCGTCGCCGCGGAAGACGAGCGCCGTCGCCCCGCGCGTGCGGAACACGCCCGTGATGAGCGGCACCTTCTCGAGCGCCGCGACGCCGATGCTCGACGCCTCCGGGCGGGCCGGGTTGCACAGCGGTCCGAGGAAGTTGAAGACCGTCGGGATGCCGAGCTCGGCCCGCACGGGACCGGCGTGGCGGAACCCGGGGTGGAAGAGCGCCGCGAAGACGAATGTGATGCCCGCCTCGTCGAGCACCTCGGCGACCCGCTCGGGCGCGAGCTGCAGGTCGACGCCGAGCGCGGTCAGCACGTCGGACGAGCCCGAGGCCGACGACGCGGCGCGGTTGCCGTGCTTGACGACCCGCGCGCCGGCCGCGGCGGCCACGATCGAGGCCATCGTCGAGATGTTCACGGTGCCGAAGCGATCGCCCCCGGTGCCGCACATGTCGAGCGCCATCGGGTCGACCGGGAGCGGCTGCGCGTGCGCGAGGATCGCGTCGCGGAATCCGACGATCTCGTCGACCGTCTCGCCCTTCGACCGCAGCGCCACGAGGAACGCCCCGAGCTGCGCGGGGGTCGCCTCTCCCTCCATCACGCGCTCCATCGCCCAGGTCGCCTCGGCGATCGACAGGTCCGCGCCGGCCAGCAGCTGGGTGAGCAGAGCGGGCCAGGTGAGTTCCGTCGGCATGGCGTCGATCGTAGCGACCCTGGGTATCCGCCATAATGGACGGGTGAGCTCCTCCCCGATCGCGCATGCCCCGGTAGGCGGCATCAACCGCCCGAACACCGTCCAGGTCGGAACGATCGTCTGGCTCGGCAGTGAGGTCATGTTCTTCGCCGGCCTGTTCGCCGTCTACTTCACGCTCAAGTCGACCTCGCCCGGCCTCTGGGCCGACCAGTCGTCGAAGCTCAACATCGTCTTCTCGGCGATCATCACGATCATCCTCGTCGCGTCGTCGTTCACCGCTCAGGCCGGTGTCTTCGCCGCCGAGCGCCTGCAGAAGTGGCGCACCGGCGGCCCGCTGCAGTTCTGGAAGTGGGGCGTCGTCGAGTGGTTCTTCCTCTCGTTCGCCCTCGGCGCGCTGTTCATCATCGGCCAGGTGTACGAGTACGCCCTGCTGGTCTCCGAGGGCGTCGGCTTCACCTCCGACTCCTACGGATCGGCGTTCTACCTGACGACGGGCTTCCACGGGCTCCACGTGACGGGCGGCCTCCTGGCCTTCCTCATCGTCATCGGGCGCTTCTTCGCGGTGAAGAACTTCACGCACAAGGAGGCGGTCACCGCGATCGTCGTCTCCTACTACTGGCACTTCGTCGACGTCGTCTGGATCGGGCTGTTCGTCGTCATCTACGTCTTCCCGCGCATCGGAGTCTGAGCACATGTCACGCAATCGCCGCACGGGACGCCGGTCTCCCCTTGCCTCGGTCGCCCTTCTGCTGATCGGGCTCCTCGCCACCGGCGGCGCCTACGCGCTCGTCACCTCGAGCGCCACCGCGAGCACGACCGCGCAGACGGAGGCGACCGTCGAGGAGGGCGAGAAGCTCTTCCTCGCGAACTGCTCGTCGTGCCACGGCATCGACGCCGTCGGCACGACGGACGCCCCGAGCCTCGTCGGCGTGGGCGCCGCGGCCGTCGACTTCCAGGTCGGCACCGGCCGCATGCCGATGGCGGCGTCCGGCCCGCAGGCCGAGGCGAAGCCCGTGCAGTTCACGGCCGAGCAGATCGAGGCCATGGCGGTCTACGTCGCGACCCTCGGCTCCGGCCCCGGCATCCCGAGCGAGGCACTGCTCACGAGCGGCGACGACGTCGCGAACGGCGCCGAGCTGTTCCGCATCAACTGCGCGATGTGCCACAACGTCGCGGGCGCCGGCGGCGCCCTCACCGAGGGCAAGTTCGCGCCCGACCTGAAGAACGTCGACCCGGCCCACGTCTACGAGGCGATGGTCACCGGCCCGCAGAACATGCCCGTCTTCAGCGACCTGAACATCACCGCCGAGGACAAGGCCGACATCATCGCCTACCTCGAGTACCTCAACGACAACCCGTCGCCCGGCGGCCTCGACCTCGGTGGTCTCGGTCCCGTGTCCGAGGGCCTGTTCGTCTGGATCTTCGCGCTCGGCGCGATCGTCGGGGTGACCGTCTGGCTCACCTCGAAGGCCAACTGACGCACCGCGCACGCGCCCGCATCTGAGAGATAGAGAGCACCTGAGCATGGCAGACCACGGCTCCACCTCCGGGAAGGACGTCGCGATCCCGGTCGACGCGCCCGGCACGGCCGTCGTGTCCTCCGACGCGATCGAGAACCCCGGCTTCCCGCCGTACCGCCCGCGCGTGAGCGATGTCGACCCGAAGAAGGAGCGCGCGAACGAGCGTCGCGTCGCCTGGTTCTTCTGGGCCTCCATCGTCGGCAGCATCTTCGCCGTCGTCGCCTACTTCGTCTTCCCGATCGACGCGGCCGACCCGGGCTCGGTGCGCACGAACAACGCGCTCCTCGGCCTCGGCATCGCGCTCGCGCTCTTCGGCATCGGTTTCGGCGCCGTGCACTGGTCGCGCACGATCATGGAGGGCCACGACCTCGTCGAGGACCGCAACGCCGGCCACCCCCCGCAGGAGAAGTACGAGAAGCGCGCCGGCGCCGCCGAGGTCTTCTCGCTCGGCAACAAGGAGTCGGGCTTCACCCGTCGCAAGCTCATCCGCAACTCGCTCATCGGCGCCCTCGTCGTCTCGCCGCTCCCCGCGGTCGTGCTGTTCCGCGACCTCGCACCGGCCGACGACCCGGTCGAGCTGCTGAGCCACACGCTGTGGAAGAAGGGCACGCGTCTCGCGCGCGACCCCGACGGCACGCCGATCCGGGCCGCCGACGTGACGCTCGGCTCGGCCTTCCACGTCATCCCGGAGGGGCTCAACGAGCTCCACCACCACAAGCTCGAGGAGAAGGCCAAGGCCGCCGTCCTCCTCATGCGCCTCAAGCCGTCCGACCTCACGGTCTCCCCCGGCCGCGAGGACTGGAACTACCAGGGCATCGTCGCGTACTCGAAGATCTGCACGCACGTCGGCTGCCCGGTCGCGCTCTACGAGCAGCAGACCCACCACCTGCTCTGCCCCTGCCACCAGTCGCAGTTCGACATCAAGGAGGAGGCGAAGGTCATCTTCGGCCCCGCCAAGCGTCCGCTGCCGCAGCTGCCGATCACCGTCGACGACGAGGGCTACCTGATCGCGCAGAGCGACTTCACCGAGCCCGTCGGGCCGAGCTTCTGGGAGCGTGCGCTGTGAGCGACTCCGTCCACGGTCAGGACCGTCCCGGTCAGGATCGCCCGGGTCAGGGCGAGCCGCAGGCGCAGCTCGGCCGCGGCATGCGGTTCACGAACTGGGCCGCGGGCTACGTCGACGAGCGCTTCAAGCTCTCCGGCTGGATCCGCGACTACGGCCGCAAGATCTTCCCCGACCACTGGTCGTTCATGCTCGGCGAGGTGGCGCTCTACAGCCTCATCGTCGTGCTCCTGTCGGGCGTCTTCCTCACGTTCTTCTTCCAGGCCTCGATGGTCGAGGTCGAGTACGAGGGCTCCTACGTGCCGCTCAAGGGCATCGAGATGTCCGCCGCCATGGCCTCGACCCTCGACATCTCGTTCGACGTGCGCGGAGGCCTGCTCGTGCGCCAGATCCACCACTGGGCGGCCCTGCTGTTCGTGGCCTCGATCGGGCTCCACATGCTGCGCGTGTTCTTCACCGGCGCGTTCCGCAAGCCGCGCGAGATCAACTGGCTGCTCGGCTTCACGCTCTTCATCCTCGCGATGGCCGAGGGCTTCACCGGCTACTCGCTCCCGGACGACCTGCTCTCCGGCAACGGCCTCCGCATCATCGACGGCATGGTGAAGGGCGTCCCGGTCATCGGCACCTGGATCTCCTACCTGCTGTTCGGCGGCGAGTTCCCGGGCACGACGGTCGTGGGCATGTTCTACAGCCTCCACATCCTGCTGCTGCCCGCGATCCTGGTCGCGATCGTCGGCATCCACGTGATCATGGTGTTCGTCAACAAGCACACCCAGTACGCGGGTCCGGGTCGCACGAACGACAACGTCGTGGGCGTGCCGGTCATGCCGGTGTTCGCGGCGAAGGCCGGCGGCTTCTTCTTCATCGTGTTCGGCGTCATCGTGCTCGTCGCGGCGAACGTGACGATCAACCCGGTGTGGAACTACGGGCCGTACGACCCCTCCCCCGTCTCGGCGGGCACGCAGCCCGACTGGTACATCGGCTTCGCCGACGGCGCGCTGCGCCTCGTGCCGCCGGGCTGGGAGCTGGAGATCCTCGGCTTCACGCTGTCGCTCAACATCCTCGTGCCGCTGCTCGTGCTGCCGCTCTTCCTGGCGCTCGTGGCGTTCTACCCGTTCTTCGAGGCCTGGGTCACGGGCGACAAGCGTCACCACAACATCGCCGACCGTCCGCGCAACGCCCCGATGCGTACCGCCATCGGCGCGGCCGGCGTGACGTTCTACGCCGTGCTGTGGGCCGCCGCCTCGTCCGACCTCATCGCGACGCACTTCAAGCTGACGATCGAGGGCGTGACGCACGTGCTGCAGGCACTCGTCTTCGTCGGCCCCGTGGTCGCCTTCTTCGTCGCGAAGCGCATCTGCATCGCGCTGCAGAAGAAGGATCGCGAGATCGCGCTCCACGGCTTCGAGTCCGGTCGCATCGTGCGTCTCCCGGGCGGCGAGTACGTCGAGGTGCACCAGCCGCTCAGCGACTACGAGCGCTGGCGTCTCGTCTCCTACGAGGACTACAAGCCGCTCATGGTGCGCCCCGACAAGCGCGGCCGCATCTCGGTCGTGCAGCGTGCGCGGGCGGGAGTGTCGCGCCTCTTCTTCGAGGACCGCATCGCACCGGTCACCAAGTCGGAGCTCGAGCACAGCTCGCACCACTGAGTCGCGTCGACGAAGGGCCGGAGGACACGTGTCC
>JAEWKY010000268.1 GCA_023457615.1 Actinomycetes bacterium
CTCCGCGACCGCGGCGTCCGCGGGCGCGTCGAGCTCGAACGTCACGAGCGGGGCGCCGACGTCGACGGTGTCGCCCGCGGCGGCGTGCAGCTCGGCGATCGTGCCCGCGAACGGCGAGGGCAGCTCGACGAGCGCCTTCGCGGTCTCGACCTCGGCGATCACCTGGTTGAGCTCGACCGTGTCGCCGACCGCGACCCGCCACGCGACGAGGTCGGACTCGGTCAGCCCCTCGCCGAGGTCGGGCAGCTGGAACTCGCGCTTCACGAGACCTCCACCGAGGCGCGTCCGAGCGCGCGATCGACGCCCTCGAGGAGGCGGTCGAGGTCGGGCAGGTGGTGCGACTCGACGCGCGCCGGCGGGTACGGGATGTCGTGGCCGGTCACGCGCACGGGTGCGGTCTCGAGGTAGGCGAAGCACCGCTCCGTGATCGCCGCCGCGAGCTCCGCGCCGAGCCCGACGCTGCGCGGAGCCTCGTGCGCGATCACGACGCGGCCCGTGCGGCGCACCGACGCGGCGACGGTGTCGAGGTCGATCGGCGAGAGCGAGCGCAGGTCGATGACCTCGACGCCCGTGCCCTCGTCCGCGGCGACCGCGGCGGCATCCAGGGCGGTGGTCACGAGCGCGCCGTAGGTGACGAGGGTCACGTCGTCGCCCATCGTGAGCACGCGCGCCCCCGCGAGCGGCGGGGCGTCGGCGAGATCGGTCTCGAGGTCGACGTCGCCCTTCACGTGGTAGCGGCGCTTGGGCTCGAAGAAGATCACCGGGTCGTCGCTCGCGATCGACTGCCGCAGCATCGTGTACGCGTCCTGGGGGTTCGACACCGTGACGACGCGCAGACCCGGGGTGTGCGCGAAGTACGCCTCGGGCGACTCGGAGTGGTGCTCGGCCGCGCCGATCCCCCCGCCGACGGGGATGCGGATCGTGAGCGGCAGCCCGACGGCGCCGCGCGTGCGCGACCGCATCCGCGCCAGTTGCGACACGATCTGGTCGAAGGCGGGGAAGACGAAGCCGTCGAACTGGATCTCGCAGACCGGGCGGTAGCCGCGCATCGCGAGGCCGATCGCCGTGCCGATGATCGCCGACTCGGCGAGCGGGGTGTCGAGCACGCGGTCGGCGCCGAAGTCGCGCTGCAGGCCGTCGGTGATGCGGTAGACCCCGCCGAGGGTGCCGACGTCCTCGCCCATCACCATGACGCGCGGGTCGTCGGCGAGGCTGCGACGGAGGGCGGCGTTGAGCGAGGCGCCGAGGGTGAGCGTCGTCATGAGGTGAACCCCCGGAGGTAGTCGGCGTACTCGGCGCGCTGGCGGTCGAGCTCGGCGTGCGGACCGGCGTAGACGTGGTCGAAGATCGACAGCGGCTCGGGGTCTGCGATCGCCAGGCAGCCCGCGCGCAGCTCCGCGGCGGCCTCGGCCGCCTCCTCCTGCACCGCGGCCTCCTCGGCGTCGTCGAGCACTCCCGCGTCGCGCAGGTGGGTCGCGAGGCGCGCGAGGGGGTCGCGGTCGCGCCACGAGGCGAGCTCGGCGGCGTCCCGGTAGCGCGTCGGGTCGTCGGCGGTCGTGTGCGGGCCCATCCGGTAGGTCACGGCCTCGACGAACATCGGGCCCTCGCCGGCCCGGATGCGCGCGAGCGCCGCACGGGTCGCGGCGAGCACCGCGAGCACGTCGTTGCCGTCGACACGGATCGCCGGGATGCCGAAGCCGCTCGCGCGGTCGGCGATCGGCACCGTCGACTGGAGTCCGACGGGCTCGGAGATCGCCCACTGGTTGTTCTGGCAGAAGAAGAGCACGGGAGCGCGGAACGACGCCGCGAAGACGAGGGCCTCGGAGACGTCGCCCTCGCTCGTCGCGCCGTCGCCGAAGTAGGTGATCGCGGCGGCGTCCGAGCCGTCCTGGCGGATGCCCATCGCGTAGCCCGTGGCGTGCAGCGACTGAGCGCCGATGATGACCTGGGGCGTCGCCATCCCGTGCTCGTAGGGGTCCCAGCCGGAGAGGGCCGCGCCGCGCCACGTGCGCACGAGGTCCTGCAGGCTCACCCCGCGCACCCAGGCGACGGCGTGCTCGCGGTAGCTGGAGAAGACGAAGTCGTCGTCGCGGAGGGCTCGGGCCGATCCGATCTGCGCCGCCTCCTGCCCGAGCAGCGGCGGCCACAGCGCGAGCTCGCCCTGCCGCTGGAGCGCGGTGGCCTCGGCGTCGAGCCGCCGCACGACGACGAGGTCGCGGTACAGGTCGCGCAGCTCGCCGGAGGTCAGGGCGGCGACGAACGGGTCGTACTCGGGCGACGCGATCCGCTGCCCGTGCTCGTCGAGGAGCCGGAGGGTCTGCGTCGTCGTCGACATGCCCGTACCGTAGGCACAGATCACCACATCGCCCAAGCACCCTGGATTGGAGCGTGCATTCTGCTCAATAGAAGCCGCATGCGAGGGTGCTAATCTGCGCAACATGCCCCGGTTCGATCCCGTCGACCTCGACCTGCTCCGCGCGCTCGCCGACGACCCGCGCGCCTCCTACGTCGCGCTCGCGGACCGCCTGGGCCTGTCGCGCAACACCGTGCAGGCGCGCATGCAGCAGCTCGAAGCCCGCGGGGCGTTCCTGTCGTTCGACCGCCGCATCGACCCCCACGGCCTCGGCTACCCGCTGACGGCGTTCATCACCGTCGTCGTACGGCAGCGCGAGCTCGCCCGCATCGCCGAGGAGATGGCGGCGATCCCCGAGGTCGTGCAGGCGCACGGCATGAGCGGACCCTCCGACCTGCTCGCGATCGTGCTCTGCCGCGACACCGACGACCTCTTCCGCATCGACGCCCAGCTGCTCGCGATCGAGGGCGTCGTACGCACCGAGACGGCGCTCTCGATGGGGGAGCTCATCCCCTATCGCGTGCAGCCGCTCGTCGCCCAGGTGCGGCGCGAGCGAGGACGGCCGGAGGCCTGATCCGGGGGTCAGCCCCAGGGCGACGTCCCTCCGACGCTGATTGGCTGGGACGCATGAAGCCCCGCTACCTCGTCCTCGGCGCCGCCGCCGTGCTCGCCGCCGCCTCTCTCACCGGCTGTGCGCGCATCGTGCCGACCGGCCCGATGTCCTCCGAGTCGCCCGAGATCGACGGTGTCACGGCGGTCGAGCTCAACACGGCCGGCGACCTGACGATCACGCAGGGCGAGCCCGCGCTCACGATCCACGCGCGCGAAGGCGTGCTCGACATCCTCACCGCCGACGTCGTCGACGGTGTGCTGAAGCTCGACCGTCGCCCCGGGCCGCTGCCCGTCAACTTCGGCGACGGCGACGTGCGCTACGAGCTCAGCCTGCCCTCGCTCGACGCGATCGAGGTGCACGGGGCCGGCGATGTGGACGCGGAGGTCGCCACCTCGTCCGGCGGCGAGCTGCGCATCGTGGTGACCGGTGCGGGCGACGTCGACGTCGACGGCATCGACGCCGAGACGGTGTCGATCAGCATCTCGGGCGTCGGCGACGTGGAGGTCTCGGGCGCCGCGCGGTCGCTCGCCGTCGCGATCGACGGCACCGGCGAGGTGGATGCCGACAACCTCGAGGTGGTGGACGCCGAGGTCGAGATCAGCGGCACGGGCGACGCGCACGTCTTCGCGAGCGGCACCCTGCGCGCCGACGTCTCGGGTCTCGGCACGGTGTACTACCGCGGCGGACCCGAGGTCGACGCCGACGTGTCGGGCCTCGGCGAGGTCGTCGAGGACGAGTGACCCCGCCCGCCGCGGGTCGAGTGCCGCGCGCAGCGCGGTGTATCGAGACCGGGCACTCAACCCGCGGGGGCGTCGTCCGAGAGGTCGATGGGCTCGAGGGCGTAGCCGGCGGTGTACTTGCGCTTCGGGTCGAGCTCGTCGATGAGCGCGACGAGGGCGCGCTGGATGTCGGCGAGCCGCCGCACCTCGCCCTTCGAGACGAGCGCCATCCCCGCGTCGATCGAGGTGAACCACGCGCGGAACTCCTCGTCGTGGCGGTAGCGCTTCACGAACGCCGCGTAGCCCGACACGTGCGGGATGCGCACCGCCGTCTCGGGGATCGTCTCCCACGTGAGCATGAGCTCGCCGATCGCCCGCTGCTCGGTCGTGAAGAACAGGAAGCCCTCCGAGTCCTCGCTCCGGCGCAGCACCTTGAGCACGTCGTCGATGAGCCGCTGCACCGCGATGTCGCGACCGCCCTCGCCGCTCGAGGAGAGCACCGCCTGGCGGCGCGCCTCGATCCAGCCGAAGTAGTGCGCGAACAGGAAGGCGGTCGAGGCGGTCGCGTAGTCTCCGTGGCTCTCGTAGCGCCTCTGCATCCCGATCCAGCCGGTCTCGACGATGTTGAAGATGCGCGACTGCAGCTCGGCGGCCGACTGCGCGAGCGGCTCGTACACGCGCTCGGCGGCCTTGAGCGCGGACTGCTCCTCCTGCCGGGCCTCGCGCTCGGCATCCAGCTCGTGGCTGAGCCGCTGGGTGCGCACCGAGAAGAGCCCCGTCACGACGACGCTCGCGACGCTCAGCAGCAGCGCGACGATCGTGAGGACCGACTGCGAATCCATGGGGAAACCCTAGGGGTCGCCTCAGTCGACGACGACCTCCGCGACACGCTCGAGGTAGCCGAGGTCGTGGTGGTCGAGGAACTGCAGATACAGCCTGTCGACGCCGAGGTCGCGGGCGTGGGCGACCTTCGCGGCGACCTCCGGCAGCGGGATGCCCCGGCCGAGCGACTTCACGACCGAGTAGCGCAGGTCCTGCGGGTCGCGTCCCTCGGCTTCCGCGGCGGCGCGCACGGCGGCGAACTGCGCGGCCGCGACCGACGGCTCGCGGTCGAAGAAGTTGTACTCGGTCGCGAATCGCGCGGCGAGCGACGGCGTCTTGGCCGGCCCGCCGCCCCCGACGATGATCGGCACGCGCGTCTGCACGGGCTTCGGGATCGCTGGCGCCGCCTCGAGCCGGTAGTGCTCGCCCGCGAAGTCGAACGGCCCGTCCGCGGCCCAGAGCCCGGTGATGACGGCCAGCTGCTCCTCGAGCGGCCCGAAGCGCCTCGCCGGGAACGGGATGCCGTACGCCGTGTGCTCCGCCTCGTTCCAGCCCGCGCCGAGGCCCAGTTCGACCCGCCCGTCCGACATCGCGTCGACGTTGGCGACCTGGATGGCGAGCACCGCGGGGTGCCGGAAGGTCGCCGACGACACGAGGGTGCCGAGCCGGATGCGCGTCGTCTCGCGCGCGAGCCCGGCCAGGATCGTCCACGAGTCGCTCGGCCCGGGCATCCCGTCGCCCGCGAAGGCGAGGTAATGATCGGACCGGAAGAAGCCGTGGAAGCCGAGCTCCTCGGTCGCGCGCGCGAACGCGAGCTGGTCGTCGTAGGTCGCGCCGTTCTGCGGCTCGATGAACGTGCAGATCTCCACGGCATCCATCCTCCCCCGTTCGCGCGGCCGGGTTTGTAAGGCGAGCCTTACCTGCGTAGGCTCGGGGCGTGACCCGACGCGCCCTCGCCGTGCTGGCCGGCGCCCTCCTCGCGGCGCTCGTCGGCTGCGCCGCCCCGGTGGGACCCGGTGGGGGCACCCCGGAGCCGACGGTGGCCGACGGCCGACCCCTCGCGGAGCTCGACCTCGTCGCCGACCCGCGGGCTCACGTCGGCGCGAGCAGCGCCGTGCTGGCCTCCGAGGCGATCGAGCCGATCGACGCCGACCCCGCGCAGACGCTGCCGGCGACGGTCGTCTCGCGCGACCCGGGCGGCGACACCGAGGTCGTCGTCGACGACACCTCGCGCGTGATCGCGCTCGACATGGCGGGCTCGATCGCCGCGACGGTGTGGGGCCTCGGCCTCGGCGAGACGCTCGTCGGCCGCGACATCTCGACGACGTTCCCGGGCGCCGCCGACCTGCCCGTCGTCACGAGCGGCGGCCACGCGATCGACGCCGAGAGCATCCTCGTGCAACGGCCGACCCTGATCGTCACCGACGGCAGCATCGGGCCGCGCGACGTGCTCGTGCAGCTGCGCGAGGCGGGCGTGACCGTCGTCTTCGTCGACAACGACCCGTCGTTCGACGGCGCCGCCCAGCTCGCGCGCGACGTCGCCGCGGCGCTCGGGGTGACCGGCAGCGGCGAGCTGCTCGCCGAGCGCATCACCGCCGACGTGGAGGCGAAGATCGCCGAGATCGCCGCCGTCGCGCCGACCGCGGCGTCGGACCGGGTGCGGATGATCTTCCTCTACCTGCGCGGCGGCTCGGGCATCTACTACCTCTTCGGCGAGGAGTCGGGCACCGACGACCTCATCCGGGGCCTCGCCGGGGTGGATGTCGCGGGCGAGATCGGCTGGACGGGGCTGCAGCCGATGACCGACGAGGCGATCATCGCGGCGAATCCCGACCTCATCCTCGTCATGACCGACGGCATCGCCTCGGCGGGCGGCGTCGAGGGACTGCTCGCGGCGAAGCCCGCGATCGCGCTCACCGCGGCGGGGCAGCACGAGCGGTTCGTCGACATGGCGGATGGCGACATCCTCTCCTTCGGCCCGCGCTCCGCCGCGGTTCTGGATGCTCTCGCCCGCGCGATCTACGCGCCCTAGCCCTGCCCGTGGGTTGAGTGCCGCGCAGAGCGCGGTGTATCGAAACCCCGCGACGAGTTGCCCGGGGGCGGTTTCGATACACCCGGCTGCGCCGGGCACTCAACCCGCGGACGGCTCGTACCTGCGGGGAGGGAAGGCCTTCGCGACGAGAGCCCGCAGCGCCTCGAGGTCGCCGGAGACGAACCCCTGCGCGCGGGCCTGCACGAGCACGTTGCCGATCGCCGTGGCCTCGACGGGACCGGCGAGCACGGGCAGCCCGGTCGCGTCGGCGGTGAGCTGGCAGAGCAGTTCGTTGAGCGACCCGCCGCCGACGAGGTGCACGACGTCGACCCGGTGACCGCTGAGCGCGGCCGCATCCCGGATCGACGTCGCGTAGGCGGCGGCGAGCGACTCGAGGATGCTGCGCACGAGCTCCGGACGCGTCGCCGGCACGGGCAGGTCGTGCGCCGTGAGCCACGCCGCGATCCGCGCGGGCATGTCGCCGGGCGCGAGGAACGTCTCGTCGTCGGCGTCGAAGATCGGCACCTTCGCGGTGACCGAGGCGGCCTGCCCGAGCAGCGCGGGCAGCGAGATCGACGTGCCGTCGCGCTCCCAGTCGCGGATCGACTCCGTGAGCAGCCACAGCCCCATGACGTTGTGCAGGTAGCGCACGCGTCCGTCGACGCCGCCCTCGTTGGTGAAGTTCGCCGCGCGGCTCGCGTCGGAGAGCACGGGCTCCTCGAGCTCGATCCCGACGAGCGACCACGTGCCGCACGACACGTACGCGTAGTTCGTGCCCGTGGCGGGGATGGCCACGATCGCCGACGCCGTGTCGTGGGTGCCGACGGCCGTCACGACGGCGGGGGTGTCGCCGATGCCGCGCACGGCCGACGGGGCGAGCCCGCCGAGCTCGGTGCCGGCATCCACGAGCTCGGGGAAGAGCGCGGCCGGCAGGTCGAGTCGGGAGGCCAGCTCGAGATCCCAGGCGCCGGTCTCGACCGAGAGCAGCCCCGTCGTCGAGGCGTTGGTGCGCTCGGCGACGGCGCGTCCGGTGAGCCAGTAGGCGAAGAGGTCGGGGATGAGCAGGAAGGAGTCCGCGATCTCGAGCGTGCCGCCGAGCCTGTCGGCGGTGAGCTGGAACAGGGTGTTGAACGGCAGGTGCTGCAGGCCGTTGCGGCGGTACAGCTCCTCGGGCGGCACGCGGGCGTGCACCTCCGCGACCGCGGCGGCGTTGCGTTCGTCGCGGTACGAGTAGGGGGCGTTGACGAGCCGCCCGTTCCGCAGCAGACCGTAGTCGACGGCCCAGGAGTCGATCCCGATGCTCGCGAGCTGCGGCTCCTGGCGCACCGCGGCGGCGAGCCCCTCGACGAGGTCGCGGTAGAGCTCGAACGAGCTCCAGTGCAGGCCGTCGAGCGTGCGCACGGGCGAGTTGCGGAAGCGCGCGACGTCGGTGAGCCGCAGCTCGTCGTGTCCGACGTAGCCGAGCAGCACGCGGCCGCTCGTCGCGCCGAGGTCGACCGCCGCGACGGCGCCGCCGCTCCGGGTCGTCATCTGCGCGTCATCGCAGGAACGCGGCCGCGACGCCCGCGTCGACGGGGATGTGCAGCCCGGTCGTGTGCGACAGGTCGGGCCCGGTGAGCACCGAGACGGCGTTCGCGACGTTCTCGGGCAGCACCTCGCGCTTGAGGATCGTGCGCTGCGCGTAGAACTCGCCGAGACTCTCCTCGGGCACGCCGTAGGTCTTCGCGCGGTTGGCGCCCCAGCCCGAGGAGAAGATGCCCGAGCCGCGCACGACGCCGTCGGGGTTGATGCCGTTGACCTTGACGCCGTGCTCGCCGAGCTCGACCGCGAGCAGTCGCACCTGGTGCGCCTGGTCGGCCTTCGTCGCGGAGTAGGCGATGTTGTTCGGTCCCGCGAAGACCGAGTTCTTCGACGAGATGTAGATCACGTCGCCGCCCATCCCCTGCTCGATCAGGATCGGGGCCGTCGCCTTCGAGACGAGGAAGGAGCCCTTGGCCATGATGTCGTGCTGGAAGTCCCAGTCGGCCTCGGTCGTCTCGAGCAGCGGCTTGCTCAGCGAGACCCCGGCGTTGTTGACGACGAGGTCGATCCCGCCGAACGCGAGCACGGCATCCTGCACCATCTTCTCGATCGCGGCGGCGTCGGTGACGTTCACGGCGAGGCCGACCGCGACATCGGTCGACCCGATCTCGGCGGCGGCGGCCTGGGCCTTCGCGAGGTCGAGGTCGGCGATGACGACGCAGGCTCCGTCGGCGGCGAGGCGGGTCGCGATGGCCTTGCCGATGCCGGATGCCGCGCCGGTGACGAGGGCGACGCGCGTCGCGTGCGACTTCGGCTTCGGCATCCGCTGCAGCTTCGCCTCCTCGAGCGACCAGTACTCGATCGCGAACTTCTCCGCGTCGGAGATGGGCGCGTAGCTCGAGATCGACTCGGCGCCGCGCATGACGTTGATCGCGTTGACGTAGAACTCCCCGGCGACGCGCGCGGTCTGCTTGGTCGCGCCGTAGGAGAACATCCCGACGCCGGGTACCAGGATGACGAGCGGATCGGCGCCGCGCATCGCGGGGCTGTCCGCCGTCGCGTGCTTCTCGTAGTACGTCGTGTAGTCCTTGCGGTAGGCCTCGTGCAGCTCGGCGAGCCGCGTCTTCACCTTCTCGAGGTCGGCGTTCGCCGGCAGGTCGAGCAGCATCGGCGTGACCTTGGTGCGCAGGAAGTGGTCGGGGCAGCTCGTGCCCAGAGCCGCGAGCTGGGGGGCCTTCGCCGATGCGAGGAAGTCGAGCACGACGTCGGAGTCGTCGAAGTGGCCGACCATCGGCCGGTCGGAGCTCGCGATGCCGCGCAGGGTCGCGGCGAGGGCGGCCGCCTTCGCGCGACGCTCGGCCCTCGGCAGCGCGGCGTTCTTGGCGACCGGCCGCCCGAACGGGTTCTTCGATCCCTTCGCGGCGAGGTACTGCTCGGCGGTCTCGATGATCCAGAGGCTGTTCTCCTGGGCCTCGGCGCTTGTGCGACCCCACGCCGTGATGCCGTGCCCGCCCAGGATGACGCCGATCGCGGCGGGGTTCTTCGCCTGGATCTCCGCGATGTCGAGCCCGAGCTGGAAGCCCGGCCGACGCCACGGCACCCAGACGACCCGGTCGCCGAACGCCTTCCTCGTGAGCCTCTCGCCGTCCTTCGCGGTCGCGAACGCGATGCCGGCGTCGGGGTGCAGGTGGTCGACGTGCTCGGCGTCGACGAACGCGTGCAGGAAGGTGTCGATGCTCGGGGTCGCACCGCCGAGGCCGTGCCGGCAGTAGTCGAGCGCCGCGACCATCTCGTCCTCGCGCTCGACACCCGGGTACACGTTGCGCAAGGCCTCGACGCGGTCGAGCCGCAGCGTCGCGAGTCCGGCCTCGGTGAGGGTGCCGAGGTCGCCGCCGGAGCCCTTCACCCAGAGCAGTCGCACGTCCTCGCCCGTCACGGGGTCGGTCTCGACGCCCTTGCCCGACGTGTTGCCGCCGGCGTAGTTCGTGACGCGGGGGTCGGCGCCGAGCTCGTTGCTGCGGGCGAGGAGGTCGGTGACCGGGTTGCGCGGCGTCATCTCAGGCACCCCAGCCCGCCTGGGTGCCGCCGACGCGGTCGCCGGAGATCCTCTCGAAGTACCCGGATGCCGCGTAGGCCGCCATCGGATCGGCCGGCAGCCCGCGGCCCTCCCGCCACTCCGCGAGGGCCGGACGCACGTCGGTGTAGAAGGCATCCATCAGCACGGCGTTCGCGGCGAGCACGTCGCCCGCCTCCTGCGCCGCCGCGAGGGCCGCGCGGTCGAGCAGCAGCGCGCGCGCGGTCATCTCCTGCACGTTGAGCACGGAGCGGATCTGCCCGGGGATCTTGTTCTCGATGTTGTGGCACTGGTCGAGCATGAACGCGACGTCGGCGTTCGCGTAGCCGCCGCCGTCGACGACCGCGACGAGGATGCGGAACAGCTGGAACGGGTCGGCCGCACCCACGATGAGGTCGTCGTCGGCGTAGAAGCGCGAGTTGAAGTCGAACGAGCCGAGCTTTCCGAGCCGCAGCAGCTGCATGACGATGAACTCGATGTTGGTGCCGGGCGCGTGGTGGCCGGTGTCGAGGCAGACCATCGCCTTGTCGCCGAGGGCCGCCACCTGGGCGTACGACGTGCCCCAGTCGGGAACGTCGGTGTGGTAGAACGCCGGCTCGAAGAACTTGTACTCGAGCACGAGCCGCTGGTCGTCGTCGAGCCGGTCGTAGATGGTCTGCAGCGAGTCGGCGAGGCGGTCCTGGCGGGCGCGGAGGTCGTCTTGTCCGGGGTAGTTGGTGCCGTCGGCGAGCCAGATCTTGAGGTCGCGCGATCCGGTCGCGTGCATGATGTCGAGGCACGCGAAGTGGTGGTCGATCGCCTTCCGGCGGATGGCCGGGTCGCTGTGCGTGAGCGAGCCCAGCTTGTAGTCCTCGTCCTGGAACGTGTTGGAGTTGATCGTCCCGAGGCGCACCCCCTCGTCCTCGGCGTGCTTCGCGAGGTCGTCGTAGCTCTCGACCTCGTCCCACGGGATGTGCAGGGCGACCGACGGCGCGAGCCCGGTGTGCCGGTGCACCTGGGCGGCATCCGACACCTTCTCGAACGGGTCGCGGGGCACGCCCGGCGTCGTGAAGACGCGGAACCGGGTGCCGGAGTTGCCGAAGGCCCAGGACGGCA
The DNA here is from genome assembly GCA_023457615.1 of Actinomycetes bacterium. Taxonomy (GTDB): domain Bacteria; phylum Actinomycetota; class Actinomycetes; order Actinomycetales; family Microbacteriaceae; genus Pseudolysinimonas_A. Next base: position 11,230 of record JAEWKY010000268.1, read on the forward strand.
GCTCGATCGCCTGAGCGGCGAGGGAGTCGGAGACGGCGGCGAGGTCGGGCATGGCGGGACGTCCTTGTCGTGCGAGAACTGAATCGATTCAACGGCCAAGATAGCAGGATGGGCACTCCCCGCGCGAACGTCGGCATCCGCGATGTCGCGCAGCGCGCCGGAGTGTCGGTCGGCACGGTGTCCAACGTGCTCAACGGGTCCCCCCGGGTGTCGCCGGTCACGGTAGAGCGCGTGCGCGCCGCGATCTCCGACCTCGGCTACGTGCGCAACGAGGCGGCCCGGCAGCTGAGGGCGGGCCGCAGCTCGAGCGTCGGCCTCGTCGTGCTCGACGTGCGCAACCCGTTCTTCACCGACGTCGCCCGCGGCGCCGAGGACGAGGCCGCCCGGTTCGGGCTCTCGGTGATCCTCGGCAACTCCGACGAGGACGTCGCGCGGGAGTCGTCGTACCTCGACCTCTTCGAGGAGCAGCGGGTGCACGGCATCCTGATCTCCCCGTTCGGCGACATCGAGGACCGGCTCGCCGAGCTGCGCCGTCGCGGCACGCCCGTCGTGCTGGTCGACCGCGAGAGCCGGGATGCCGCCGTCAGCTCGGTCTCCGTCGACGACGTCGCCGGGGGGCGCCTCGCGGTCGCGCACCTGCTCTCGACGGGGCGGCGCCGCATCGCGTTCGTCGGCGGTCCGCTCGGCATCCGGCAGATCTCCGACCGCCTCGCCGGGGCCCGCGCGGCCGTCGCGGAGGTGCCGGGGGCGACGCTCGAGGAGCTCGAGACGGCGGCCCTCACGGTGCTCGAGGGACGTCGCGTGGGCGAGGACCTCGTCGCGCGGACGGAGCGTCCGGACGCGGTCTTCGCGGCGAACGACCTCGTCGCGGTCGGACTCCTGCAGGCCCTCGTCATGTCGGGCCGGCTGAGGGTGCCGGACGACGTCGCGCTCGTCGGGTTCGACGACATCGATTTCGCGAGCGCCACGGTCGTGCCGCTCACCTCGGTGCGACAGCCCCGCCACGAGATCGGGGCGACGGCGCTGCGCATCCTGCGCGAGGAGGCCGCCGAGCCCGAGCGGCCCCCGCGGCGCATCGTGTTCCAGCCCGAGCTCGTCGTGCGGGCGTCGACGGGGGCTTGAGCTCGCGTTTGTTGCACGCGCGTCCGAACTCCGGGGCGCGAGTGCGACGAGAGCGCGCGCAAGGGATGTCAACCCCCGACACCGCTCCGGGCGCCCGGACAGGATCGGGGGCATGACGACCGATCCGTACCCCGCCCCGCCGTCCGCACCCGACGCGGCGCCGACCCGCGGCGGACGCGCGCTGCTCGCCGCCGCCCTCGTCTTCGTCGGCGGCTATCTCGTGATCGCCGCGTTCAGCGGACAGCTCGCCGCCGCGCTCGCCGGCTTCCTCGGGGCGGGTCCGGCGTACACCGTGCTCGTCGTGGCGCAGTTCGTCTTCGCGATCGTCGTCGTGCTTACGGGTCTCGTCGCCGCGCCCGGCAGCGGCATCGGCAAGCTCGTCGGGGCGATCGTCGTCGTCGTCGGCCTCGCCGTCGTGCTCGCCGTGAGCGCCCTCCGGCTCACGGGCGCCCTGAGACTGGGCGTCGAGTCGTTCTACTCGATCACGAACCCGTGGCTCATGACCGTGCTGCTCGTCGGGATCGCCTGGCTGCTCGTGCGGCGCGCCCGGCTCGGCTGGCTCGCGCTGCTCGGCGTGATCGTGCTGTCGCCCGTGCCGCAGTGGCTCGTGCTCGCGAACGTCGACACGGGCGTCGTGCAGCTCGTGATGTTCGCGCTCAGCGCCGTCGTCGGCGCGGCCATCCTCGCGGCCGGCCGTCCGTGGGCCGACTGACGCGGGGAAACACCGCCGCAACATCCCGGTCCTAGGCTTCACGCATGGGCGACCTGTTCGACGGCTACGGCGCCGCCGCCACGACGCGGCGCGGCGCCGACCCGTGGGACGAGATGTTCGCCGACATCGCCGCCGCGGGCGGGTCGAACGCCCGCGCGCCGTACCGCGACATCCACTCGGCGCTCGCCCGGATGACCCAGAAGGAGCTGCGCGGACGCACCGAGTCGCTCGCCTCGAGCTATCTCGCGCAGGGCGTCACGTTCGACTTCGCGGGCGAGGAGCGGCCCTTCCCGCTCGACGCCGTGCCGCGCGTGATCCCGCAGGACGAGTGGCTCACCGTCGAGGCGGGCGTGAAGCAGCGCGTGAAGGCGCTCGAGCTCTTCCTCGCCGACGTGTACGGCGAGCAGCGCGCCGTACGGGACGGGGTCATCCCCGCCCGGCTCATCTCGTCGAGCGAGCACTTCCACCGCGAGGCCGCGGGGATCGACCCCGCGAACGGCGTGCGCATCCAGGTGTCGGGCATCGACCTCATCCGCGACGAGCACGGCGCGTGGCGCGTGCTCGAGGACAACGTGCGGGTGCCGTCGGGCGTCTCGTACGTCATCTCGAACCGCCGGGTGATGGCGCAGACGCTGCCCGAGCTGTTCATGTCGATGCGCGTGCGGCCGGTCGGCGACTACCCGCAGCGGCTCCTTCACGCGCTGCGGGCCGCGGCGCCGTCCGGCGTCGAGGATCCGACGGTCGTCGTGCTCACCCCGGGCGTGTACAACTCGGCGTACTTCGAGCACACCCTGCTCGCGCGGCTCATGGGCGTCGAGCTCGTCGAGGGGCGCGACCTGTTCTGCTCCGGCGGCAGGGTGTGGATGCGCACGACCGCCGGTCCGACGAGGGTCGACGTGATCTACCGCCGGGTCGACGACGAGTTCCTCGATCCCCTGCTGTTCCGCGCCGATTCGATGCTCGGCTCGCCGGGACTCATGCTCGCCGCGCGGCTGGGCAACGTCACGATCGCCAACGCGGTCGGCAACGGCGTCGCGGACGACAAGCTCGTCTACACCTACCTGCCCGACCTCATCCGGTACTACCTCGCCGAGGACGCGATCCTGCCGAACGTGCGCACCTGGCGGCTCGAGGAGCCGGGCGCGCTCGAGGAGGTGCTCGACCGGCTCGACGAGCTCGTCGTGAAGCCCGTCGCGGGCTCGGGCGGCAAGGGCCTCGTGGTCGGACCCGACGCCTCCCCCGCCGAGCTCGAGACCCTCCGCGGGCAGCTGCTCGCCGACCCCCGCGGGTGGATCGCGCAACCCGTCGTGCAGCTCTCGACGATCCCGACGCTCGTGGAGGACGGGATGCGCCCCCGGCACGCCGATCTGCGGCCGTTCGCCGTCAACGACGGCTCGGATGTCTGGGTCCTCCCGGGCGGCCTCACCCGGGTCGCCCTGCCCGAGGGTCAGCTCGTCGTCAACTCGTCGCAGGGCGGCGGCTCGAAGGACACCTGGGTGGTCGGGCTCGACCCGCTGCGCACGCCCGAGCACGACGTGTCGTCGCTCGTCGCCGATCAGGCCGCGGTCACCTCGTCGATCCCGATCATCTCGGCGGAGTCGCACCTGCAGGATCACAACCCGCACGACCTCCCCCGCCACGACCAGCAGCAACAGCAGCAGCAGGCGGCATCGTGCTGAGCCGCATCGCGGAGAGCCTCTTCTGGATCGGGAGGTACATCGAGCGCAGCGACGGCACCGCGCGCATCCTCGACGTGCACCTGCAGCTGCTGCTCGAGGACCCGTGGATCGAGGAGAACCTCGCCTGCCGCTCGCTGCTCTCCGTGATGGGCACCGAGGTCGACGAGGATGCCGAGGTGACCCGCGGCGACGTGCTCACGATCCTCGCCGTCGACCGCAACCAGCCGGCCTCCATCGCCTACTCCCTGAACGCCGCGCGCGAGAACGCCCGCCGCGCGCGCGAGGTCGTCAACACGGAGCTCTGGGAGGTGCTCAACACCACCCGCGCCCGGATGCCGCGCAAGGTCGCGAGCGACAAGGTGCACGAGTTCTTCACGTGGGTGCGCGAGCGGTCGGCGCTCGCCGTCGGCATCGTCGAGTCGGCGACCAACCGCGACGAGGCGTACCGGTTCTTCACCCTCGGCCGGTCGATCGAGCGCGCCGACATGACCGCCCGTCTGCTCGCGACGCGGTCGCTCACCGAGGCGTCGGGTCCGAGCTGGACGACGATCCTGCGCAGCGTCGGCGCCTACGAGGCCTACCTGCGCACCTACCGCGGCATCCCGAGCGCGCAGAAGGCCGCCGAGTTCCTGCTGCTCGACCGGCTGTTCCCGCGCAGCATCCTGTACTCGGTCACGCGCGCCGAGCAGCAGCTGCGCGAGATCGAGCCGCGCACCGACCGGGTCGGCGTGAGCGACCAGGCGCTGCGGCTGCTCGGGCAGATCCGCAGCGAGCTCGAGTACCGGTCGATCTCCGACCTCGTCGCCGATCTGCCGACCCACATGGATGCCGTGCAGGCCACGACGACGTCGGTGAGCGAGGCGATCCGGGCCCGGTACTTCCCGACGAACGACATCGCCGCGTGGATCGGGGAGAACACGTGAGGCGGCGGCACTCGTGAAGAGACTGAGGATCCGGCACGTCACGGGCTTCCACTACGACGGCGAGGTCACGGCGTCGTACAACGAGGCGCGGATGCTGCCGGCGAGCGCCGACGGGCAGCTCGTGCTCTTCTCGAATCTCGAGATCTCGCCGATCTCGAGCTCGCACGCGTACGTCGACTACTGGGGCACGCGGGTGTCGTCGTTCGAGATCCTGACCCCGCACCGCGAGCTGTCGCTCACCGCGACGAGCCTCGTCGAGGTGCGCGACCGGCCGCATCCCGAGCATCGCCTCGAGTGGACCGCGCTCGCCGACGAGATCGAGACGTCGACCGAGTACGTCGAGCAGCTCGGGCAGACCGCCCGCACGCGCCCGCCGGCCGAGGTCGTCGAGCTCGCGCAGTCGCTCGTCGCCCAGGCCGCGAACCCGTGCGACGCGGCCCTCGCGATCTGCCGCGCGATCGGCGAGCGCATCGAGTACCTGCCCGGGTCGACGACCGTCACGACGACCGCGGCCGAGGCGTGGGCGCATAAGAAGGGCGTCTGCCAGGACATCACGCAGCTCGCGATCGGCGCGCTGCGCGCGGTCGGCATCCCGGCCCGCTATGTGAGCGGCTACCTGCACCCGAATCCGGATGCCGAGGTCGGCGTCACGATCGCGGGCGAGAGCCACGCGTGGGTCGAGTACTTCTGCGGCCACTGGCAGGGCTACGACCCGACGAACCTCATCGACATCGGCGACCGCCACGTCACCGTCGGTCGCGGTCGCGACTACGGGGATGTCGCTCCCCTGCGCGGCGTGTACGCCGGGCCGTTCGGGTCGAAGCTCTTCGTGACCGTGGAGATCACCCGCGAGTCTTGAGTCGCGTGTCGTGTGCGTTTCTCCGGAGGTCTGCGCCCGGGTCCGGAGAGTCGCTCGGAGATACGGGGTGCGCCGAGCGAGGCTCCGGAGAAACGCACCAGAACTCCGGAGAAACGCACCAGAGTCACCCCGCGAGCTTCACCAATCGGTCGAAGGCGTCGCTCAGCTCGGGCTTCACGACCTGCCGGCGCGGGTCGGCGAGGTGCCACTCGACGATCTCGCGGGCGCCGTCGGCGAACGGGATGACGGCCTCCCATCCGGGGACGAGCCGCTTCACGCGCGTGTTGTCGAACACGACCGAGTGCGCCTTGTCGCCGACGAGGCCCGGGCCGAGGTCCGGGAGGGCGCGGGCGATGGTGTCGGAGGCGACGTGCACGATCTCGGGGACGACGCCCAGCGCCGCTCCCAGCAGGCCCGCGATGGCATCCCACGTGAGCACCTCGTCGCCCGTGATGTGCACGGGCGACCCGAGGGCGTGCGGGTTGCCGAGCAGCCCGACGAACGCGCGGGCGAAGTCGCGGGAGTGGGTGAGGGTCCACAGCGAGGTGCCGTCGCCGTGCACCACGACGGGGAGGCCGCGCCGCATCCGGTCGAGCGCCGTCCAGCCGCCCTCGAGCGGGATGGAGCCGCCGTCGTAGGTGTGCGACGGCCGCACGATCGTCATCGGGAACCCGGTGTCGCGGTAGGCCGCGACGAGGAGGTCCTCGCCCGCGATCTTGTCGCGCGAGTACTGCCAGTACGGGTTGCGCAGGGGCGTCGACTCGACGATCGGCAGCGCGGCGACGGGCTTCTGGTAGGCGGAGGCCGACGAGATGAAGACGTAGTGCCCCGTGCGACCGGCGAAGGTCTCGAGGTCGGCGGCGACGTGCTCGGGGGTGAAGGCGCGGAAGTTGACGACGACGTCGTACTCCGCGGAGCCGAGGGCGGCGCGCACCGACGCGGCGTCGGTCGCGTCGGCGGTGAGGGTCTGCACGCCGTCGATCGGCGGGCGCGTCGACCCGATCCCGCGCGTGAGGTGGGTGAGCTCGTCGCCTCGGGCGAGCACCTCGCGACTGCACGAGGCGCTGATCGTGCCGTTGCCGCCGAGGAACAGGATGCGCCGAGCCGTCGCCATCCCGCCACCCTAGACGCCGCACCGGCGCGGCGACTGGCAAGGTGGACGTCGAGGCCCGGGCGACGCGCGGGCCGCCCGGAAGGACGACATGCCCGGTCTCGACGACATCCAGATCCGCGACCCGTTCGTGCTGCCCGACCCGGTGGCGCGCCGCTACCACCTGTTCGGCAGCACGGATCCGAACGTGTGGTCTGGGCCCGCGACGGGATTCGACACCTATTGGAGCGACGACCTCGTCGCCTGGCACGGGCCGTCGCCGGCCTTCCGGCCGAGCCCCGACTTCTGGTCGCACACCGAGTACTGGGCTCCCGAGGTGCACGTCTACGAGGGCGCCTTCTACATGTTCGCGACCTTCGTGGCGCCGGGGCGGAAGCGCGGCACGCAGGTGCTGCGGGCGGAGCGGCCGGAGGGTCCGTACGAGCCGTGGTCGGACGGACCGCTCACCCCCCGCCACTGGGAGTGCCTCGACGGCACGCTCCTCGTCGAGGACGGTGAGCCGTGGCTCGTCTTCTGTCACGAGTGGAAGGACCTCGTCGACGGCGAGATGGTCGCGGTGCGCCTCACCCCCGACCTGCGCGGCACCGTCGGAGAGCCCGAGCGGCTCTTCGCGGCGTCGGAGGCGCCCTGGGTGCGCGTCTTCGAGCATCCCTCGGTGCCCGACGGTCAGGAGCCGTACATCACCGACGGCCCGTGGATGCACCGCACGGCGGACGGCGTGCTGCTCATGCTCTGGTCGAGCTGCGGCGCCGAGGGCTACGCGTTGAGCGTGGCGACGTCGGAATCGGGCCGGCTCGCCGGTCCCTGGCGGCAGGAGGCCGAGCCGCTCTACCCGCGCGACGGCGGCCACGGGATGCTGTTCCGAGCCTTCGACGGCACGCTGTACCTGACGCTGCACCAGCCCAACGACACCCCGAACGAGCGCGCGAGGCTCATCCGCGTCGTCGAGACGGAGGGCGGCCTCCGCCTCGCGGAGTGACCCGAGGCTAGGACCGCTGCGTCTCCGCCTCGACGATCGCGATCTCGGTCGTCGCGAGCTCGCGGTCGGCGGCGGAGCGTCCGTACTCGAGCCGCAGCGGCCAGCGCCGCCGCACGAACCGCACCTTCACCTCGCGCGACCGCACGTAGAACACGGCGGCGATGAGCGCCGACACGAAGCCCGCCAGCATCCCGACCCCGAGGGCGTAGCGCGGGCCGAGGGCGTCGGCCACGTAGCCGACGACGGGTGCGCCGAGCGGCGTGCCGCCGAGGAAGATCGCGAGGTAGAGCGCCATCACGCGTCCGCGCATCGAGGGCCGGGTGGTGGTCTGCACGTAGGCGTTCGCGGTGGTCATCATCGTGAGCGAGCAGAATCCCGTCGCGACGAGGGTCGCGCCGAACACGTGGATGTCGGGCGCGAGCGCGCCGGCGCCGAGCGAGACGCCGAAGCCGAGCCCGGCGAGCGCGATCGTGCGCAGCCGCGGACGCTCCCGTCGCGCGGCGAGCAGCGCCCCGGCGACGGACCCGATCGCGAGCACCGAGGAGAGCACGCCGAAGACGTCGGCGTCGCGGTCGAACTCGACGCGCGCCATGGTCGCGAGGAACACCGAGAAGTTGAAGCCGAAGGTGCCCATCAGGAACACCATGACCATGACGAGCAGGATGTCCGGCCGCCGGCGCACGTACCGGATGCCGTCGCGCAGCCCGTTGCCTCGCTTCGGCCGCGCGAAGACCTCGAACTCGCGGCGACGCAGCAGCGCGAGCGCGACGAGCACGCCGAGGAACGACGCGGCGTTGATGAGGAACACCCAGCCCGAGCCGACGGCGGCGACGAGCAGGCCGGCCACGGCGGGGCCGATGAGCCGCGCGACGTTGAACGCCGTCGCGTTGAGCGAGACCGCGTTCGAGAGCTTCTCGGCGGGCACGAGCTCGCTCACGAAGGCCTGCCGCACCGGCGCGTCGAAGGCCGACGCGACGCCGAGGGCGCCCGCGAAGACGAACACCATCCACAGCTCCACGACGCCCGTGAGCGTCAGGATGCCGAGGCCGAGTCCCAGCGCGGCCATCGTGATCTGCGTGATGAACAGGATGGTGCGGCGGTTGAAGCGGTCGGCGACGACGCCGGTGAGCGGCACCAGCAGCAGCTGGGGCGCGAAGTTGAGCGCCATCGTGACGCCGACGGCGGTCGCGTCCTCGTCCGTGAGCTGGGTGAGCACGAGCCAGTCCTGGGCGATGCGCTGCATCCAGGCGCCGGTGTTCGACACGAGCGCGCCGCCGAACCACAGCCGGTAGTTGCGCACGCTCAGCGAGCGGAACATCGCACTCACGGCGCGAGGAGCTTCCGCAGCAGGGGCGCCGCGGCGAGGAGCGTCGCGCGCTCGGCGGGCTCGAGCGCGTCGAGCCGCTGCGAGAACCAGGCGGCACGCAGCCGCGTCGTCTCGGCGAGGAGCGCGCGGGCCGCGGGCGTCAGCTCGACGCGCACCTTGCGGGCGTCGTCGCCCGACTTCGAGCGGGTCACGAAGCCCGACTGCTCGAGGCCGTTGAGCGTGCGGTTCATCGACGGCGGGGTGACGTGCTCGAGCGCGGCGAGCTCGCTCGGGATGAGCGGCCCGCGACCGTGGAGGTGCATGAGCACGGCGAGCTGCGTGTCGCCCATGAGGTCGTCCCCGCGGTTGTTGCGGATGCCGCGGGCGACCTGCTGCAGCACGATGCGGAGGTCGTCCTCGGCGTTCCGCTCGGCCTCCGTCATATCGTAAGCGTAGCTCATTAGCCAGGCTAACTGTCTGCGGGGCGTGCGGGTTCTACGATGAGCGCATGCCGAAGTTCACCGCGACGCGCGACGATCGCACCTTCGTCGACGCCGAGGGCGTCACGATCCACTACTACGCGTGGCAGGTGGGCAAGCCGAAGGGCGTCGTGCAGATCGTGCACGGCGTCGGCGAGTACGCGACGCGCTACGAGCACGTCGCGCAGGCGCTCGTCGACGCCGGCTACTCGGTCTACGCGGAGGACCACCGCGGGCACGGGCGCACGGGCGTGCAGCAGTGGGACGGCGACCTCGCCCAGCTCGGCCGGCTCGGGCCCGGCGGCGTGCGCGCGACGATCGCCGGCATCCGGAAGCTCGCCGGCATCGTCCGCGACGAGAATCCCGGGCTCCCGCTCGTGCTGCTCGGGCAGAGCCTCGGCTCGATCTTCGGCCAGATGATGCTCAACGACGACTCGACGCTCTACGACGCCGCGGTGCTCGCGGCCCCGGCATATCGCACCCTGCGTCACATGAACGGCGGAGATCTCGCGAAGCGGCACCGCACGCCCGGCGGTCCGGGCACCGAGTGGCTGAGCCGCGATCCCGACGTCTGGACCCGGTTCGCCGACGACCCGCTCACGTTCGACGCGAAGGTGCTCAAGCTGTTCGGGCTGCGCGACACCCTGCGGCTGCTCGGACGTCCGCGCAGGATCGCCCACGACCTGCCGCTGCTGCTCATCCTCGGCACGGAGGACACCCTCGGCGGGCCGCGCAGCGTCGAGCTGCTCGCGGCCGCCTACCGCACGCGCGGCGGCCTCACCGACGTGACCGTGCAGAGCTACGAGGGCGGTCGCCACGAGATGTTCCACGAGACCAACCGCGACGAGGTGCTCGCCGACCTCGTCGCCTGGCTCGACGCGAAGGTGCCTACCGCAGGATGACGAGGCGCTGCGTCGCACGCGTCATCGCGACGTACTGATCCACCGCGCCGAACTGCTCCGGGCGCACGAGCACGACGAGATCGAACTCGAGTCCCTTCGCGGTCGCCGGATCGAGCGACGACACCCGCGGCCGCGGCGCGAAGCCCGGGTCGCCGATCACGCACGCCACCCCGTCGTCGTGCGTCGACATCCACTCCTCGAGCAGCGCGTCGAGCTCGTCGACGCCGCCGTGGTGCACCGGGATGCCGGAGCTGCGGATCGAGGTCGGCACGTTCGCGTCGGGGAGGGCCGCGAGGATGACCGGCGCCGCCTCGGCCATGACCTCCTCGGGCGTGCGGTAGTTGATCGTGAGGGCCGACTGCTCGACGTCGTCGAGGCCGATCCGCGCGAGCCGCTCGCGCCACGTCTCCGGGAAGCCCCGTCGGGCCTGCGCGCGGTCGCCGACGATCGTGAAGCTAAGGGACGGGCAGCGGCGCAGCAGCATCGCCCACTCCGCATCGGTGAGCTCCTGCGCCTCGTCGACGACGACGTGCGCGAAGGGTCCCGCGAGCGGGTCCCGGTCGAGGGTCGAGAGGCCCGCCTCGTCGATGAGGGAGTGCTGCGCGTCCTCGCCGCGCAGCATCGTCGAGAGCAGCAGCTCGCTGTCGTCGCCCGCGATGAGGTCGTCGACGACACGCTCCATCGTCGCCCGCCGGTGCGCGAGCTCGGCCTGGCGGCGCCGGGCGATGCGGGCGGCCTCGGGGTCGCCGATGCGCAGCCGCGCGGCGTCGAGCAGCGGGAGATCGGCGTCGGTCCAGGCCCGCGCCTCCTCGCGCGTGAGCGTCGCGATCTCCTCGGACGTGAGGTCGGGCGCGCACGCGCGCAGGTAGCCCGGCACGCCGAGCAGGTCGGCGGCGACCCCCACGGGATCGAGCAGCGGCCAGGACCGGTGGAAGGCCCGGCGCAGGTCGCCCGCCCGCAGGAGGGGCTCGAGCTCGTCGACATCCACCTCTCCCCCGGCGTCGGCGAGGCGGGTCGCGACGATCTCGACGAGCTCGCGCCACACCTCCTCGCGCGCCTCGTTGTGCGACGACGACGGATCGGCGATCCCGAACGCGTCGGCCCAGTCGTCGGCGGTGAGCCGCACGGGTCCCCACTCCGAGCCGAACACCGTCGCCGACTCCGGCGGCCGCTCGTACCGGCGCACCGCGGCGTCGAGCGCTCTCTCGAGCACGCCGCTCTCCTTGAGCCGCCGCGTCGCGGGGTCGGACTCGACGGCCGCCGTGGCGCCCTCGGGCACGAGGTCGCGCAGCGTGCAGGTGCGCACCCCGTCCTCCCCGAGGCTCGGCAGCACGTCGGCGACGTAGTCGAGGTAGGCGGGGCTCGGACCGACGACGAGCACGCCGCCGCGGCGCCGTCCGACGCGCGGGTCGGAGTAGAGCAGGTAGGCGGCGCGGTGCAGCGCGACGACCGTCTTGCCCGTGCCGGGACCGCCGTCGATCACGCGGGCGCCCGCCGACCCGGCGCGGATGATCGCATCCTGGTCGGCCTGGATGGTGCCGAGCACGTCGCGCATCCGTGACGACCGGCCCGCGCCGAGGCTCGCGAGGAACGCCGACTGGTCGTCGAGCGCGGCGCGGTTCGTCAGGCCGTCCTCGGTGAAGACCTCGTCCCAGTAGTCGGTGACGCGTCCGCCGGTCCAGCGGTAGCGGCGGCGGCTCGCGAGACCCATCGGCTGCGCGTGGGTCGCGCCGAAGAACGGTTCGGCGGCGGGGGCGCGCCAGTCGATGAGCAGCTGATCTCCGGACGCGTCGGAGAGCCCGAGCCGTCCGATGTAGAGGGTCGCGCCGTCGGCGGCCACCATCCTGCCGAGCGTGAGGTCGACCCCGTAGCGGCGCAGCATCCCGAGCCGGGCGGTGACGCGGTGGATCTCCTGGTCGCGGTCGCTGCGCTCCTGCCCCTCGCCGTCGCCGTCGTCGAGCAGCAGCGTCTCGTCGCGGCGCGCCTCGAGATCGGCGATCGCGCGCGCGAGGGTCTCGGCGATGCGCGTGAAATGCCGCTCGTCGGCATCGATGAGCGCCGGATCGCGCTTCGCGGCGAGGCGCTCGGACAGGTCGAAGAGTGGCACGAGGGTCGATCCTGCCCCATCCCCGGGGCCTTGCGGCAAGCCGGGGGTCGGCGCATACTCTTAGATGGAGGGAGCGGAATCCGCCCCTCTTTTTTGATGCCCGCGAGGTGAGTCAGCATGCACGGAGAGTTCAAGGTCCCGGGCGGCAAGCTCGTCGTCGTCGACCTCGACGTGCGCGACGGCCGGCTCGCCGACGTGCGGCTCTCGGGCGACTTCTTCCTCGAGCCCGACGACGCCCTGCCGCTCATCGACGCGGCCCTCACCGGGCTCCCCGTCGCCTCCGACGCGGCGACGATCGCCGCCGCCGTCACCGCGACGCTCCCCGAGGGCGCCGTGCTGCTCGGCTTCTCGGCGGAGGCCGTCGCGACCGCCGTGCGCCGGGCGCTCCAGCACGCCACGTCGTGGAGCGACTACGCGTGGGAGCTCGTGCGTCCGGGGCCGCTCGAGCCGCTGATGCACCTCGCGCTCGACCAGGTGCTCGCCGAAGAGGTCGGCGAGGGCCGCCGCGCCCCCACGCTGCGCTTCTGGGAGTGGGCCTCGCCCGCCGTCGTCATCGGATCGTTCCAGTCGGTGAAGAACGAGGTGGATGCCGACAACGCCGCGCGCTACGGCTTCCCCGTCGTGCGCCGCATCTCCGGCGGCGGAGCCATGTTCATCGAGCCGCCCGGCGCGGTGACGTATTCGATCTACGCCCCGGCCGACCTCGTGCAGGGGATGACCTTCGCCGACTCGTACGCCTTCCTCGACGAGTGGGCCGTGCAGGCCCTGCAGAGCCTCGGCATCGACGCCGCCTACGTGCCGCTCAACGACATCGCGTCGCCGACCGGCAAGATCGGCGGCGCGGCGCAGAAGCGTCTCGGCAACGGCGGGGTGCTGCACCACGTCACGATGGCGTACGACATGGACGGCGCGCGCATGGCCGAGGTGCTGCGCATCGGGCGCGAGAAGCTCAGCGACAAGGGCACGAAGTCGGCCGCGAAGCGCGTCGACCCGCTGCGCTCGCAGACCGGGCTCGCACGCGACGAGATCATCGAGCGGATGATCGCGACCTTCCGCGCGGCGCACGGCCTCGCCGACGGCGCCCTCACGGACTTCGAGATCGCGCGGGCGCACGAGCTCGTCGCGTCGAAGTTCGGCACCGACGAGTGGCTCCACCGGGTGCCCTGACACCGTGCGCAAGCTGATCGTCGGCCTCGCCCTGGCCGCACTCCTCGTGGCGGGCATGCTGCTGTCGGCGCTGCTCGGCCAGCTCCCCGTGTCCCCGTCGGAGGTCGTCGGCTCGCTGCTGCGGGCGATCTGGATCCCGAACCCGTGGGCGCCCGACGACACCGTGGTCGAGTCGTCGCTGTGGGTCGTGCGGTTCCCGCGCATCGTCATGGCGCTCGTCGTCGGCGCCGCCCTCGCCACCGCGGGGGCGGTCATGCAGGCGATCTTCGGCAACCCGCTCGCCGAGCCCGGCGTCGTCGGCGTCTCGTCGGGCGCGGCGCTCGGCGCGGCGATCGCGATCTCGCTCGGGCTCACGGCCCTCGGCGACTACGGCATCGCGGTGCTCGCGTTCCTCGGCGGACTCGGCGCGACGCTGCTCGTGTACGTCGTCTCCCGCGCGAACGGCCGCACCGAGGTCGTCACCCTCCTCCTCACCGGCATCGCCGTCAACGCCTTCGCCGGCGCCGGCCTCGCCTTCGTGCTCTTCTCGACGAGCACCGCGAACCGCGAGCAGATCGTCTTCTGGCAGCTCGGGTCGCTCAACGGCTCCCTGTGGCGGGAGGTGGGCATCGTCGCGGCGGTCGCCGTCGCGGGGGTGATCGTCGCCGTCGTGCTCGGTCCGCGCTACGACCTCCTCGCCCTCGGGGAGCGGAACGCCCGCCACCTCGGCCTCGACGTCGAGCGCCTCCGCCTCGTGTCGATCGTCGTCGTCGCGCTCCTCACCGGCGTCGCGGTCGCGTTCGTCGGCATCATCGCGTTCGTCGGACTCGTCGTGCCGCACGTCGTGCGCATGCTCCTCGGCCCGCGGCACCGGTCGCTCATCGTCTTCTCGGCCTTCGGCGGCGCCGTGCTCATGCTCGCCGCCGACCTCCTCGCGCGCACGATCGTCGCCGGGGCGGAGCTCCCGATCGGGATGCTCACCTCCCTCGTCGGCGGACCGTTCTTCTTCTTCCTGCTCTGGCGCCAGCGTCGCCGGTCCGGAGGCTGGGCATGACCGGCCCCACCGCCGCCGCGCTCTCCGCGCGCTCCGTCACCGTCGAGCTCGACGGCCGCCCCGTGCTGCGCGACGTCTCGCTCGACATCGTGCCGGGCGAGGTGCTCGCCCTCGTCGGGCCCAACGGCGCCGGCAAGTCGACGCTCCTGTCGGTGCTGTCGGGCGAGCGCGCCCCGTCGGCGGGGCTCGTCACGCTCGACGACCGCGCGCTCGACACGTTCTCCGCGCTCGAGCTCGCGCAGCGCCGCGCCGTGCTCACGCAGGACAACTCGCTCGCGTTCCCGTTCCGCGTCATCGAGGTCATCCAGATGGGGCGCGCGCCGTGGACGCGCTCCGCCGAGCTCGCCGACGACGCGCGCGCGGTGTCCGCGGCGGCTGCCGCGGCGGACGTCGAACACCTCTCCGGTCGTCGCTTCACCGAGCTGTCCGGTGGGGAGCGGGCGCGCGTCTCCCTCGCCCGGGTGCTGGCGCAGGACACCGGCATCGTCTTCCTCGACGAGCCGACGGCGGCGCTCGACCTGCGCCATCAGGAGGACGTGCTGCGCCTCGCCCGGTCGCTCGCGGCATCCGGGCACGCCGTCGTGATGGTCGTGCACGACCTGTCGCTCGCGGGGGCCGTCGCCGACCGGGTCGCGCTGCTCTCGCGGGGGGTCCTCGTCGCGGTCGGTCCGCCGGCCGCGGTGCTGACGGCGGCGTCGATCTCGGAGGTCTACGGCCTCGCGGTGCGCGTGATCGACCTCGACGGTCGCCCGCACGTCGTGCCCGCGCGCTGACTCCCGCCCGTCGGGGGAGTCGTCGACGGGAGCGGCGCGTATCCTGGCCCGGTGGAACTGGGATGGGTGTGGTGGGTCGCCGTCCCGGTCGTGATCGTCGCCGTGTGCGTCCTCGGTCAGCTCGCGGGGTTCCTGGACTTCCGCGGAACCGGGAGGGACGGCGCCCGCAGCGCGGGAAACCTGCTCGCCCCGATCGACGGGCTCTTCGCGCCGACCCGGCAGGAGGCGCTGCAGGAGCAGGAGCGGCAGACCGAGCTGCCCGCCCCGGCGCCGACACCGGGTGACCCGGTCGTCGACCTCGACCGCGGGATCGCCCGCCTCGATCTCACCCCGAAGGAGACGCCGTGACCCCTCGTCGCAACCCGTTCCTCGTCGCGCTCGTGGTGGTGGGAGTCGTCAGCGCACTCCTCTCGTTCGTGCTCGCGAGCATCGCGGGCGGCCCGTCGACCGAGCTCCTCCTCGCCGCCGGCGCGAGCGCCTGGGCCGGCATCCTGCTGCAGGTCGCGATCTTCGCGATCCTCGGCGCGCTCGTCGCGGCCGCGATCACCTGGCGCCCCTCGCCGCGGCCCGAGGAGGCCGTCGCCGAGCGCCCGACGCCGCGCCGCGCCGATGTCGACACGACGGGGATGACGCCGGGAGAGCAGCGGTTCTTCAGCGAGTCGTGAGGTCGTCGAACTCGCGGTGCTCCGCGAGGTAGCGCTTCACGAACGGGCAGGTCGCGCCGATGCGGGCATCCGTCTCGACCCGCAGCGACGTGAGCGCGCCGTTCACGAGCTGCGAGCCGAGGCCGCGCTCCTGCACCTCGGGGTCGATCTCGGTGTGCGTGAAGACGATGCCGCCGTCCTCGCGCCTCTCGTAGAGGGCCTCGCCGATCTGCCGGTCGCCGCGGCGCAGCACGAAACGGGAGCCCTCGTGGTCGTGGGAGACGATGTCGGTGTCAGCCATCCTCCGACGCTAGCGGCGCTCCCCGGCAGTGCGCTGGGTCCCGAGGTCCCGCGCGGTGCGCGGCACGACCCGCGGTGACTACTCCGAGGCGCGACGCACGAGCGTCGTCGGCATCATCGTGATGCGCGGCACGTCCTCGCCCTCGATGAGGCGCATGAGCAGCTCGGCCATCGTGCGGCCGACCTCGCCCTCCTCCTGATCGACCGTCGTGAGCGGCGGCAGGGCGCGCTGCGCGAAGTAGTCGTCGTCGAAGGTCACGACGCCGACGTCGTCCGGCACCGAGAGCCCCCGGGCGCGCAGCACCTGCAGCGCGCCGTCGGCCATCTGCGCGGAGGCCGCGAACAGCCCGTCGATCGGCTCGCCGCGCTCGAGCAGGCGCTCCATCGCGTGCGCGCCGGACGCGGGGGTGAAGTCGCCGTGCTCGACGAGGTCGGTCGGGATGCCGGCCGCCTCGAGCGCCGACCGCCAGCCCGAGAGGCGGTCGAGTCCGGCGGTCATGTTGGTCGGGCCGGCGACAGTGGCGATGCGCCTCCGGCCCGCGTCGATGAGCAACTGCGTGACGGAGCGCGCGGCCGCGGAGTTGTCGACGTCCACGTACACCGGATCGGGTCCGTCGTCGTGGCGCGCGGGCCGTCCGCCGAAGACGACCGGCAGCGTGCGCGAGAGGGCGACGTAGGAGCGGTCGTCCGAGTGGTGGGAGAGGATGAGCGCGCCGTCGACGTTGCCCGCCTGGAGGTAGCGGCGCGTCTTCTCCGGGTCGGTCTCCGACGCGATGAGGAGGGTGAGGGTGTAGTTCGTCGCGGAGAGCCGCATCGCCGCGCCCTGGATCACCGAGGCGAAGTAGGGGTCGGCGAAGAACTTGGCCGTGTTCTCCGGGATGACGAGCGCGATCGACTGCGTCCGTCGCGACGCGAGCGTGCGCGCCGCGCGGTTGGGCACGTAGCCGAGCTGCTCGATCGCCGCCGTGACGGCGGCGAGCGCCTCGGGCGTGACCTTGGGAGAGTCGTTGATGACGCGCGACACCGTCGATCGAGAGACACCGGCGAGCGCCGCGACCATCTCCAACGTGGGAGTAGCCGTCACGGAGCGATCCTAGAGTCGCGGATGATCTCCGCGAAGGTCCGGCCGGAATCCTTCACCGTGCGCACCTGGGTGTCGTAGTCGACGTGGACGATGCCGAAGCGCTTGTCGTAGCCCCACGCCCACTCGAAGTTGTCCAGCAGCGACCAGGCGAAGTAGCCGCGCACGTCGGCGCCGGCCTCGATGGCCTCGGCGATCGCGGCGAGGTGACGCACGAGGTAGTCGACGCGCTGGGGGTCGGCGACGCGTCCGTCGGCCGGCTCGGGGTCGTCGTACGACGACCCGTTCTCGGTCACGTAGAGCGGCGGGAGGTTGTCGTACTCGGCGCCGAGCCGCTCGAGCAGCACGCGCAGACCGTCGGGGTTCACCTCCCAGCCCATCGCGGTGCGCGGGAGGTCGCGCGCCGGGAACGTGAGACCGGGCGAGCCGACGAAGGGCGACGACAGCGGCTTCTCGACCGGGCGGATCGACGGCGGCTGCGGCGTCGTGACGGGGCGGCCCGACACCTGGTCGTCGTGGTAGTGGTTCACGCCGAGGAAGTCGATCGGCTGATGGATCACCGCGAGGTCGCCGTCGTGCACGAGCTCCTCGAAGCCGTGACCGGCCACGTCCTCGACGAAGTCGGCGGGGTACGACCCGCGCAGGAGCGGGTCGAGGAACGCGCGGTTCCATAGGGCGTCGACGCGACGCGCGGCGTCGAGGTCGGCGGCATCCGTCGGGTCGAGCGGCACGGCGTTGGTGAGGTTCAGCGTGATGCCGAGCCGGGCGGCCCCCGCCCCACGCAGCTCCCGCACCACGAGGCCGTGGGCGAGGTGCTGGTGATGGAGCGCTCCGAGGGCCGCCCGGGGTTCTTGACGACCCGGGGCGTGCTCGCCGCCCGCGTAGCCGATGAAGGACGAGCAGAACGGCTCGTTGAAGGTCGTCCAGTCGTGCACGCGGTCGCCGAGCACCTGGTGCACGCCGACGGCGTAGTCGAGGAACCGCTCGGCGGTGTCGCGCGACGCCCAGCCGCCCCGCTCCTCGACCGCCTGGGGGAGGTCCCAGTGGTAGAGGGTGAGCCAGGGCAGGATGCCGGCCTCGAGGAGCTCGTCGACGAGGCGCGAGTAGAAGTCGAGCCCCTTCTTGTTGAACTCGCGGTCGCCGGGCTTGACCCGCGCCCACGAGACCGAGAAGCGGTAGGAGTCGAGGCCGAGCTCCTTCATGAGCGCGACGTCCTGCGGCATCCGGTGGTAGTGGTCGACGGCCGTCTCGGGGGTGTCCCCCCGCGCGATGTTGCCGGGCACGCGCGCGAAGGCATCCCAGATGGAGTCCTCCTTGCCGTCCTCGTGCGCCGCGCCCTCGATCTGGGCGGCCGCGGTCGCCGCGCCCCAGACGAAGCCGGTGGGCCAGCGGAAGCCGGTGGGCAGGGTGAGGCCCTGAGCCTGCTCGAGCGTCATCAGCCCTTCACCGCCCCGGACATGATGCCGCTGATGAGCTGACGGCCGGCGATGAGGAACAGCACGAGCAGCGGGAGGATCGAGATGACCGCGCCCGCGAGCACCATCGAGTGGTCGGGCGTGTGCCCGCCCGAGGCGTTGAGCGCCGCGAGCGCCGTCTGCACGCTCGGATTCTTGGGCCCGAGCACGAGCAGGGGCCAGAGGAAGTCGGTCCACGCGGCCATGAAGATGAAGAGCCCGAGCACGGCCATCGCCGGCCGCGCCGCCGGGATGGCGACGTTCCAGAACGTGCGCCACATCGACGCGCCGTCCATGCGGGCGGCCTCGATGAGCTCGTCGGGGATCGTGTCGACGAGGTACTGCCGCATGAAGAACACTCCGAAGGCGCTCACGAGACCCGGGATGATGACGGCGCCGAGCGTGTTGGTGAGCTTGAGCTCGGCGGTGAGCATGAACAGGGGGATGATGCCGAGCTGCGTCGGGATCGCCATGGTCGCGATGACGGCGAGCATGAGCCCGTTGCGGCCTCGGAAGTTGAGCTTCGCGAAGGCGTAGCCGGCGAGCGTCGAGAAGAAGACGACGGAGACGGCGATGGTGCCCGAGATGATGAAGCTGTTGAGCAGGGCCTTCGCGAAGTCGACCGTCGCGAACGCCTTCATGACGTTCTCGAGGAAGTTCGGGCCGGGGATCACGACGGGAGGCACGGCGTTGATGTCGGACGCCTGGCGGCTGCCCATCACGAACGACCACCAGAGCGGGAACGCGCCGCCGAGGAAGAAGGCGGTGAGCAGGCCGTAGGTGAGCCAGCCCGGACGGTCGTAGAACTTCGTCCGGCGCTGACGCGACTCGCGGCCCCCGCGCACGGCG
The DNA here is from genome assembly GCA_023457615.1 of Actinomycetes bacterium. Taxonomy (GTDB): domain Bacteria; phylum Actinomycetota; class Actinomycetes; order Actinomycetales; family Microbacteriaceae; genus Pseudolysinimonas_A. The sequence goes on from JAEWKY010000268.1 coordinate 30,710, forward strand.
ACGGTGGTGGCGCCCAGCGGCGGGCGGGTGACGGTGGTGGTCATCGGCGGGCTCCGTTCGACTCGAGCGCGGCGGTCTTCGGCGCACGCACCGAGCGCCGGACGTCTTGCGAGGCGATCGCGCGGGAGAGCATGTAGTTGATGAGTCCGATCAGCACGATGATGAGGAACAGGATCCAGGCGGTCGCCGCCGCGCGGCCGAAGTCGCGCCGCGGGAAGGCCATCTCGTACAGATAGAGCACGATCGTCTGGAACTGGCGGTTCGAGCCGCCGTTCGACTGGCCGTCGAAGAGCTTCGGCTCGGTGAAGATCTGCAGGCCGCCGATCGTCGAGGTGATGATGACGAAGATCATCGTCGGGCGGATCATCGGGATCGTGATCGACCAGAAGCGGCGGATGCGGCCGGCGCCGTCGAGCGCGGCCGACTCGTACACGTCGCGCGGGATGGCCTGCATCGCCGCGAGCAGGATGAGCGCGTTGTAGCCGGTCCAGCGCCAGTTGACCATCGACGCGATCGCGATGTGCGAGGGGAAGACGTCGTAGCCCCAGCGGATCGGCTCGAGGCCGAGGAGGTCGGTCAGCCCCGTGATGGGGCCGCCGAACTGGTTGAACACCTGCGTGAAGATGACGGCGACCGCGACGGGGGCGGCGATGTAGGGGAGCAGGATGCTCATGCGCCAGAACGTGCTCGCGCGGATGGCCTGGTCGAGCAGCGCGGCGATGATCGTCGCGAAGATGAGCTGCGGCACGGCGGACAGCAGGAAGATGCTGAAGGTGTTGAAGGTCGCGTTCCAGAACAGCGGGTCCGTGAGGGTGGTCACGTAGTTCTGGAGGCCGATGAAGTCGCCCTGGCCCTTGAGCAGGTTCCACTCGTAGAGCGAGACGTTGATCGTGTAGAGGATCGGGAACGCACCGAGCGCCGCGAAGAGCAGGAAGAACGGCGAGATGTAGAGGTACGGCGACGCCTTGAAGTCGAAGTTCGAGAGCCTCTGCCGGAAGGTCAGGCCGCTCGACCGACCCTCGGTCTGGAGTGCGCTCATCGTGATGCCTTATCTGGTGCGGTGGGGGAGGGGAGCGGCCCCCTGGATGGTGCGCCAGGGGGCCGCTCTAGAGGTGTTACCTGATCAGCTGATGCCGAGGTTGCGCAGGTTGGTCAGCGCGGCCTCCCAGGCGGCGTCACCCGTGGTGATCTCGCCCTGGCTGATCGAGTCCAGCACCGGTCCGAAGACGTTGTCCTGGATGTTCGAGTCCTCCGGACCCTTCACCTGGGCGACGACGCCCTGGGCGCGGTTCGTGAAGATCTCGCCCACGGGCGCGTCGTTGAAGAACGCGCTCGTCGAGTCGGCGACGAGGGCCTGGCCCTCGGCACGCGACGGGAACGGACCCGCGGCCTCGAACGCGGCGGCCTGCTGCTCGGGGGCGGCGAGCCAGAGCGCGAGCTCGGCCGCAGCCTCCTTGTGCTCCGACGACTCGGAGACACCCAGGAACGCGCCACCCCAGTTGGCGGCACCGCCGGGCAGGACGTCAGCGAAGTCCCAGCCCGTGCCGGTCGTGCCGGCGTCGTAGTAGCCGCTCACGACACCGAGCATCCACGACGGGCAGACGTAGACGGCGAACTCGTCGGCCTTCGCCTGCTCGCCGACGCCCCACGCGGGGAGGCCGGCGCCGATGTTGGCGTTCGCGACGATGAGGTCGAGCTGAGCCTGCATGGCCTCGTTGCCCTCGATGTTGAGGGTCTCACCGTCGGCCTTGTAGTAGCCCTCCTCCTGCTGGTTCACGAAGGAGTTCCACATGAAGGACGGGTTGTGGAAGAACGGCTTGCCCGAGGCGGTCGTGTACTCCTGGCCGAACTCGAAGAACGACTCCCAGGTCGCGTCCTCGCCGCCGAGCGCCTCGGCGAAGCCCTCGCGGTCGCCCGGGAGGCCGGCGGCCTCGAGGAGGTCGCCGCGGAAGCACAGGCCCTGCGGTCCGATGTCGAGGCCGGCGCCGAAGACGCGTCCCTCGCCGTCGGTGCCCTGGGCGAACTTCCAGTCGAGCCAGTCCGACTCCTCGATGCCGTAGTCGCGCAGGTCGACGAACGCGTCGGACACCTCGCGGATCGTGGAGAGCCAGCCCTCCTCGATCGCGACGATGTCGGTGAGGCCCGTGCCGGCGGCGATCTTCGCGTACGCGTCGTCGCGCGCGGCGCCACCGTTCTCGAGGTTGGTCGCCTCGATCGTGATGTTCGGGTGCTCGGCCATGTAGGCGTCGTAGTTCACGTCGATGCCCATGGTGCCGAACGTGGTGATGGTGAGGGTGATGTCCTCGCCCTCGTCCGACGGCCCGGCGGTGCAGCCGGTCAGGACGAGGGAGAGGGCGGCGACGCTCGCAGCTGCGGTCGCCACGGCGGGACGTGAGATTCTCACGGTCACTCCTTTGTGTGTGTGCGCGGTGGGGATGGAAGCGTCGTGGGAGCGCTCTCACGAACGAGCCACAATGTACGCAGGCCGCGTCCGTGATGTCAACAACGAGAAACCCCCGACCAGGAAAGTCCTGATCGGGGGCCTCTTCGCGAAACTCAGCGACGCGCCGGCTCGGCCGTGTCGTCCGCCTCCTCGACGTCGGCCGCGAGGCCGGGCGCCGCGTACGCGCCGACCGTGTTGGCCGCCTCCTGGGCGTCCATCGCGAGCTCGTCGGCGAGGGCGTCGCCGCTCTCCGCGAGCCGCGCGTCGTGCGCCTCCTGCACGGCCGACTTGTCGCGCAGCGGTTGGGCCCGCAGGAAGAACGAGAGCACGAACGAGACCGCGACGACCGCCGCCGCGACCCAGAACACCGTCACCGTGGCGCTCGCGAAACCGTCGAGGAACGGCGCCGAGAGCGCGGGATCGGCGGTGTTCAGGAACGACGTGTCGCCGTTGAGCGAGGTGCCGACCGAGCCGCCGTCCGAGGGGAGTCCGTCGCCCAAGGCGGCCACGAGCTGATCGACCACGCCGCCGCGCGTCGCGTCGTCGGCGAGGTCGACGCCGGGCGGCAGCTGCGAGGTCACCTGCGCGACGATCGGGTCGTAGATCGCCTCCATGATCCCCGCGTTCTGCGTGGCGGAGGCGACCGCCGGGTCGAGTGCGGCGTCGAGCGCCGTGCGCACGAGATCGGTCTTCCCGAACGCCGCGGCGATCGTCTCCGGGAGCCGGCTGAACAGCACCGAGAAGATGACGGCGACGCCCACGGTGCCGCCCATCTGGCGGAAGAACGTGGAGGCCGAGGTCGCCACGCCCATGTCGCGCACGCCGACGGCGTTCTGGCTCGCCAGGGTGAGGGTCTGCATGAGCTGACCGAGCCCGAGACCGGCGCCCAGCATCCCGACCATGATCACCCAGACGGGCGTCGTGTAGTTCGCGACGAGGGCGAGGAACGCGAACGAGGCCGCGAGCAGACCCGTGCCGAGGATCGGGAAGAGGCGGTAGCTGCCGGTGCGCGCGATGAGCTGGCCGCTCGCGATCGACGAGATCATGAGCCCGAGCACGAGCGGGATCATGAAGAGCCCCGCCTCGGTCGGCGTCGCTCCGTTGACGAGCTGCAGGTAGAGCGGCAGCGACATCATCGCGCCGAACATGCCGAAGCCGACCAGGATGCCGAGCACGGTCGCCATGGAGAACGTCGGCGACCGGAACAGCTTGAGCGGCAGCAGGGCGTCGTCGCCCATCGCGCGCTCGACGAGCACGAACGCGATGAGGCCGACCACGCCGACGATGTAGCACGCGAAGGCGATCGGCGACGACCAGCCCCACTCGCGACCCTGCTCCGCGATGAGGAGCAGCGGCACGATGCCGATCACGATCGTCGCGGCGCCCCACCAGTCGATGCGCACCCTGCCGTGCGCGTGACGCGGGATGTGCAGGTAGGCGAGCACGAGGGCGAGCGCCCCGACGCCGATCGGCAGGTTGACGAAGAACACCCAGCGCCAGCCCTCGACGAAGAGGATCTCGGCCTGGCCGGCGAAGAGTCCGCCGATGAGCGGGCCGAGCACGCTCGAGACGCCGAAGACGGCGAGGAAGTAGCCCTGGTACTTGGCGCGCTCGCGCGGGGCGAGGATGTCGCCCATGATCGTGAGCGGGAGCGACATGAGGCCGCCGGCGCCGAGGCCCTGCACGGCGCGGTAGATCGCGAGCTCGTACATCGTGTTGGCGAAGCCGCAGAGCAGCGACCCGACGAGGAACAGCACGATCGCGATGATGAAGAGCGGACGGCGGCCGAAGAGGTCGCTGAGCTTGCCGTAGATCGGCGTCGTGATCGTCGAGACGATGAGGAACGCCGTCGTGGCCCAGGCCTGCAGATCCTGGCGGCCGAGGTCGTCGGCGATCGTGCGCATCGACGTGCCGACGACGGTCTGGTTGAGCGAGGAGAGGAACATCGCGGCCATCAGGCCGAAGATGATGAAGAGGATCTGCCGCTGGGTCAGCAGCGGCTGCCCGGTCGCGGGCGCGGTCGTCGTGGTGGACATGGGTCCTTCGTCGGAGGGAGCGGCGCGCGGAAAATTGCGCAGACTGCAAAGTTACACCCTCGGCAGACATCCGGCAACGCGGTCGGACCGTAAACTGTCGCGGTGACCGACCAGCCCGCCGAGCCCCCGCTGGTGCGCGTGCGGTACCGCGGTCCGACGCCGCGGCAGCGCCGCATCCGCCTCCTCGCGACGATCGCGAGCGTCGTCGTGGTGGCCGCGCTCCTCGTCACGGCCTTCGTCGTCTTCTCGCCGCGTCCGCAGACCCCGGTCGCCGAGCCGTCCGACAGTCCGACGCCCACCGGCACCCCGACGCCGACCCCCACGCCGACCCCGACCCCGACGTTCCCCATGGACCAGTACTCCCTCGACGACCCGACGAGCCCGTGGGTCGTCGTCAACAAGCAGCGCCCGCTCCAGCCGCAGGACTACGCGCCCGCCGACCTCGTGGGCCTCAGCTTCATCGACGGCGGTCAGATGCGGGCCGAGGCCGCGGGGCAGGTCGAGGCGCTCGCCGCGCAGTTCACCGCCGAGACCGGGCTGCAGTTCCGCACGATCTCGTCCTACCGCTCGTACAGCCGCCAGGTGGACGTCTACAACGGCTGGGTGTCGCAGCTCGGCCAGGAGGCCGCCGACCTCACGAGCGCGCGGCCGGGGCACAGCGAGCACCAGACCGGCATGGTCATCGACTTCGGCGCCGTCCCGGCGCAGTGCGACCTCGACCAGTGCTTCGCCGACACGACGCAGGGGTCGTGGCTCGCCGCGAACGCCTACCAGTGGGGCTTCATCCTGCGCTACCCGGACGGCTACACCCCGATCACGGGTTACGAGTTCGAGCCGTGGCACTACCGCTACGTCGGCGTCGAGCTCGCGACCGAGATGCACGACACGGGCATCGCGACGCTCGAGGAGTTCTTCGGGCTGCCGGCCGCCCCGACGTACTGAGACTCAGTCCCCGCCGAGGGCGGCATCCACGATGACGCGGGCCTCGGCCTGCACCTCGGCGAGGTGCTCGGGGCCGCGGAACGACTCGGCGTAGATCTTGTAGACGTCCTCGGTGCCCGACGGCCGTGCCGCGAACCACGCGTGCTCGGTGACCACCTTGACGCCGCCGATCGCCGCGCCGTTGCCCGGGGCGTGCGAGAGCCGGTCGACGATCGCGTCGCCCGCGAGCCGGTCGGCCCGGATGTCGGCGCCCGACAGCTTCCCGAGCCGCGCCTTCTGCGTCGGGGTGGCGGCGGCATCCACGCGCGCGTACGCGGGGTCGCCGAACTCGGCGGTCAGCTCGCGGTACAGCTCGGAGGGGCTCCGGCCGGTGACCGCCCGGATCTCCGCGGCGAGCAGGGCCAGGATGATCCCATCCTTGTCGGTCGTCCAGGCCGAGCCGTCGAGCTCGAGGAACGACGCGCCCGCGCTCTCCTCGCCGCCGAACGCGACGGAGCCGTCGATGAGCCCGGGCACGAACCACTTGAACCCGACCGGCACCTCCCAGAGCTCGCGTCCGTGCGAGGCGACGACGCGGTCGATGATGCTCGACGAGACGAGGGTCTTGCCGATGCGCGCGTCGATCCGCCAGCCCTCGCGGTGCTCGAGCAGATAGTGGATGGCGACCGCGAGGAAGTGGTTCGGATTCATGAGGCCGTCGTCGGGGGTCACGATCCCGTGGCGGTCGGCATCCGCGTCGTTGCCGGTGAGCAGGTCGAAGTCGCCGCGCCTCGCGACGACCGACGCCATCGCCGAGGGCGACGATGGGTCCATGCGGATCCTCCCGTCCCAGTCCAGCGTCATGAACGACCAGCGGGGGTCGACCGACGGGTTCACGACCGTGAGCGGCAGCCCGTACTGCTCGGCGAGGCGCGCCCAGTAGGCGACGCTCGCGCCGCCGAGCGGGTCGGCGCCGAGCCGCAGGCCCGAGGAGCGGATCGCGCCGAGGTCGAGCACGGCCGCGAGGTCGTGCACGTACTCGCCGAGGAAGTCGTAACCCTCGACGCGGGTGTCGGAAGCCCGCTTCACGTCGCGGTTGCCCGCGGCGATCAGCTCGTTCGCCCGGCCGGCGATCCAGCTCGTCGCATCCGAGTCGGCCGGTCCGCCGTGCGGGGGGTTGTACTTGAAGCCGCCGTCGCGCGGCGGGTTGTGGCTCGGCGTGATGACGATGCCGTCGGCCTGGGCGCCGCCGACCGGCAGACCGCGGTTGTGGCGGATGATCGCGCGGCTCACGGCGGGGGTCGGCACGTAGCCGTCCGCGGCGTCGACGAGCGCGGTCACCCCGTTCGCCGCGAGCACCTCGAGCGCGGTGCGCTGGGCGGGCGCGGAGAGGGCATGGGTGTCGGCGCCCACGAAGATCGGACCGGCGACCCCCTGAGCGGCCCGGTACTCGACGATCGCCTGGGTGATCGCGGCGATGTGCGTGTCGGTGAAGGCGCCGTCGAGGCTCGAGCCGCGGTGACCGCTCGTGCCGAACACGACGGGCTGATCCGGGGCCGGCGGCGCCCCGTAGGCCGCGAGCAGCGCGTCGACGTCGACGAGGTCGGACTCCTGAGCGGGGGTGCCGGCGCGATCCGTCATGCCCCGATCCTCGCACTTGGCGGGTTTCGATACACCGCCCTTGCGGGCGGCACTCAACCCGCGAGGGCGGTCGCTAGTGTCTACCCATGCCGTCGTACAGCTACCTCGGGCCCGCCGGCACCTTCACCTGGGTCGCGCTGACGCAGGTGCCCGAGGCGCAGGGCGCGGAGTGGCGCAGCGTCAACAACGTCGGCGAGGCGCTCGACGACGTGCTCACCGGCCGCAGCGTCGGCGCCGTGATCGCGATCGAGAACAGCGTCGAGGGCGGCGTGAGCGCGACGCAGGATGCCCTCGCGAACATCCCGGGGCTCCGCATCGTCGGCGAGTACCTCGTGCCCGTCAACTTCTCGCTCGTCGCCCGTCCCGGCACGGCGCTGTCCGACGTGCGGGTCGTCGCCGCGCATCCGGTCGCCTACGCACAGTGCCACCTCTGGCTCGACCGGGAGCTGCCCGACCACGAGCACCTCCCCGCGACCTCCAACGTGAGCGCGGCGACGGGGCTGCTCGAGCCGGGCGGCATCGCGGACGCCGCCGTCGCCCCGCCCGGGATCGAGCGCGAGCACGGGGTCGAGGTGCTCGCGACCGGGATCGGCGACAACCCGAACGCCGTCACGCGCTTCGTGCAGGTCTCGGCGAGCCGCGCCATCCCGGAGCGCACGGGGGCCGACAAGACGAGCGTCATCGTCGAGCTGCCGTCCGACGCGCCCGGCGCGCTCATGGAGATGCTCGAGCAGTTCGCCACCCGCGGCGTCAACATGAGCCTGCTCGAGTCGCGGCCGATCGGCGACGCCCTCGGCCGCTACAGGTTCGTCGTCGACCTCGACGGTCACATCGCCGACGAGCGGGTCGCCGACGCGCTGCTCGGACTCAAGCGGTTCAGCCCGAACGTCATGTTCCTGGGGTCGTACCCGCGGGCGGATCGTCAGCAGATCGACGTGCGGTCGCGCTACGGCGACGACGTGTTCGTCGAGGCGCGCGACTGGCTGCGCGCGATCCTCTCGGGCGAGCCCGGGGTCTAGGAGAGGTCTCGGATGGCGGACGACTCAGGGATCGACCCCCGCTACGCGGCGCAGTTCCAGCGCGGCTACGACCCGTCGGTGCAGGGCACCACGGCGCCCGCGCCGCCGAGGCCGCGAGCCGAGACGCCCGTGCGGCTTGCCGGGGGACCCGAGTCGGCGGCGGTGCGGGTCCCGGATCGACCCGTCGCCCGCGCGCATCCCGCCGCGCCTCAGCCGTCGGCGGCCCCCGCGGCATCCGGATCGCGCGAGCGCGGATACCTCGACCCCGAGGCGCCCGAGGTCGAGGCAGGGGAGCCCGAACTCCGCTCCGCACGCCGGCGGCGGCCCGTCGCGGAATGGGTGCTGCTCGGCTTCGCGGCACTGCAGCTCGTCGGCTCGCATGCCGCCGTGTGGCTGCAGGGCGAGAGCCAGAACGGCGGCGTGAATTTCGGCCCCGGCCTCGACGGCGTACTGCTCTTCCTCTTCACGAACTCGTTCCCCGGCCCGCTGTTCGTCGGTGGACTCGTCGCGCTCCTCCTCTGGATCGCCCTGCGCGCGACGGGTCGGGCGTCACGGTGAGCCTGCGCTGGGTGCTCGCCGCCTTCGGCGTCGCGGCCGTGGCGCTCTCACTGCCCGTGACGATCCTCGTTCGCATCGCCGCGGTGCAGGCGCGGATGAACTCCCCCGAGGTGGCGGAACTCTCACCCGACGAGCAGGCGGCGCTCGCCCGCGAGGTCAACGACGCCTGGATGCTCCTGCAGCACCTGCCGTGGTTCGTCGCGGGCGCACTCGTCGCGATCTCCGCGGCGCTTGCGATCCTCGCGCGGCGGGCTCAGCTCGCCGCGTCCGCCTCCGCGACCGCTTCCTGAGACGCCTGCTGCTCCTCGGCCTTCTCGTCCCGCGTCGGGGCGTCGAGCGTGTGGCCCGCGGGCAGACGCACCCGCACGGCACCGGGATCGACCGTCGCGCGAAACCCCTTCACCTCGCCGAAGACGTCGCCGTCGAGCTCGAAGTCGTCGGGGCGCTCGAGCGACACCTCGAACTTCGCGCCCTTGAGGTAGCGCAGCGTGCGCACCTCCTTCGTCAGGCCCATGAGCTTGCGGCCGACCTGCGAGCGGCGCAGCACGCCGTTCTCCCAGACGATCTTGATCCACACCTCGAGCCAGCCGAAGAAGCCCTCCGGCCGCAGCGTCACGATGTCGAAGAGCCCGTCGTCCACGGCCGCCTCGGGCAGCAGCAGGATGTTGCCGGGCAGCGAGCCGCAGTTGCCGACGAGCACCGTGTGCGCGTTCATCGTGCGCGGGGGCGCGTCGTCCAGGCGGAAGCGCACGCGCATCCTGTTGGTGTCGCGCAGCGCCTTGCGGATCGCGTCGATGTAGGCGAGCCAGCCGACCTTCTTCTTGAGCTCCTCGTCCTGGTTGACGATCATCTTCGCGTCGAGCCCGATGCCGGCCATGACGAGGAAGGCGTGCGTCTCGACCGAGCCGTCGGCGCGACGCAGGTCGGCGATGCCGAGATCGATCGCGTGGTCGTCGCCCGTGAAGGCGGTCGCGACCGACTCCTCGAGGTTGTTGAGCGAGAGGCTCAGGTTGCGCGCGAGGAGGTTGCCCGTGCCCGACGGCAGCAGTGCCAGGGCGGCGTCGGCGTCGCGCAGGCCTTCGGCGACCGCGCGCACGGTGCCGTCGCCCCCGGCCGCGATCACGACCTCGGCGCCCTGCGCCGCGGCCTCCTTCGCCTGACCCGTGCCCGGGTCCTCGACGCTCGTCTCGAGCCAGAGGCTCTCGCCCCAGCCGGCGTCCTTCGCGGCCTGGTCGACGGCGACGCGGAGGGCGTCGACATCCACCTTCACGGGGTTGTAGACCACGGCCGCACGACGCGTGGCCGCAGGCGTCGCGGGCATGCGACCACGGTAGACCACGGGATGCCGGGGCACGGGGGCTTGCGGGGCCGTCAATAGGATGGGACGGTGATCGATCCGCAGCTCCTGCGCGAGAACCCCGATGTCGTCCGGCGCTCGCAGGAGGCGCGCGGCGTCTCTGCCGACACCGTCGACGCGGCCATCGCCGCCGACGTCGCCCGCCGCGCCGCGATCCTGGCGTTCGAGACCGTGCGCGCGGAGCAGAACGCGTTCGGCAAGACCGTCGCCGCCGCTCCGAAGGAGGAGAAGGCCGCGCTCGTCGACCAGGCGAAGGAACTCGCGGCCCAGGTGAAGGCCGCGCAGGCGGCGGTGACCGCGGCGGAGGCGGAGTTCGACGAGGTCGTCGGCGGCATCCAGAACGTCGTGCTCGACGGGGTGCCCGCGGGCGGCGAGGAGGACTTCGTCGTGATCCGCGAGGTCGGCGCTCCTCGCGAGTTCGACTTCGCGCCCCGCGACCACCTCGAGCTCGGCGAGCTGCTCGGCGCGATCGACATGCCGCGCGGCACGAAGGTCTCGGGGTCGCGGTTCTACTTCCTCAAGGGCGTCGGCGCGCGCCTCGAGTTCGGCCTCATCCAGATGGGGCTCGACCGCGCCCTCGCGGCGGGCTTCGAGCCGCTCATCACGCCGACGCTCGTGCGGCCCGACATCATGGCGGGCACCGGCTTCCTCGGGGCGCACTCCGACGAGATCTACTACCTCCAGGACGACGACCTCTACCTCACCGGCACGAGCGAGGTGGCGCTCGCCGGCTACCACAAGGACGAGATCCTCGACGTCTCGAACGGCCCGATCCGCTACGCCGGCATCTCGACGTGCTACCGCCGCGAGGCGGGGTCGTACGGCAAGGACACCCGCGGAATCATCCGCGTGCACCAGTTCCAGAAGCTCGAGATGTTCTCCTACGCCGACCCGGCCGACGCCGAGAAGGAGCACGAGGCTCTGCTGGCGATGGAGGAGGGGATGCTCTCCGACCTCGGCCTCGCCTACCGGGTCATCGACGTCGCAGCCGGCGACCTCGGCTCGAGCGCCGCGCGCAAGTTCGACACCGAGGCCTGGGTGCCGACGCAGGGCGCCTACCGCGAGCTCACGTCGACCTCGAACTGCACGACCTACCAGGCGCGCCGCCTCGACATCCGCCACCGCGCCGCCGACGGCAAGACGGCGCCCGTCGCCACGCTCAACGGCACGCTCGCGACGACGCGCTGGATCGTCGCGCTGCTCGAGACGCACCAGCAGGCCGACGGCTCGGTCGTCGTTCCCGAGGCGCTGCGCCCGTACCTGGGCGGCCTCGCCGTGCTGGAACCGAAGTGACCCCGTCCGAGCGCTGGCTCGTCGCGCTCGACGTCGACGGCACCGTGCTGCAGGAGGACGGCACCCTCACCGACGCAACGATCGCCGCCGTGCAGGCGGTGCGGGATGCCGGCCACGAGGTCATGCTCTCGACCGGGCGCTCGATGTCGATGACGCTGCCCGTGATGGAGCGGCTGGGCCTGACCTCGGAGTACGTGGTGTGCGCGAACGGCGCCCTCGTGCTGCGCCGCGATCCCGAGGCGCCCGTCGGCTACGCCCGGCACCACGTCGAGATCTTCGACCCGACCGAGGTGCTCGAGACGATCCGCGGACACCTCGAGGACGCGAGCTTCGCCGTCGAGGATGCCGAGGGGGTCTTCCGCTTCACCGGGCACTTCCCCGACGGCGCGCTCGGCGCGGCGAGCCAGAAGGTCGAGTTCGACGAGCTGCTGCACATGGAGGCCACGCGCGTCGTCGTGCTCTCCCCGGGGCACAAGACCGACGACTTCCTCGACGTCGTCGAGCGGATGGGTCTGCACAAGGTCACCTACAACGTCGGCTGGACCGCGTGGCTCGACATCGCGCCCGACGGCGTGAACAAGGCGACGGGGCTGGAGCGCGTGCGCGCCGCCCTCGGCATCCCGGCATCCCGGGTCTTCACCGCGGGCGACGGACGCAACGACATCGACATGCTCGAGTGGACCGCCGCGGGCGGCGGAGTCGGCGTCGCGATGGGGCAGGCGCCGGACGAGGTGACGGCCGTCGCGACCGAGGTGACGGGCACGGATCTCGACGACGGGCTCGCCGCCGCGCTCACACGGCACTTCCAGGGTTAGGGGCCTCCGGGTCCGTTACGATCGGGATCCGGATTCGCCAGGGAGGGCTGTCCGAGCGGCCGATGGAGCCAGTCTTGAAAACTGGTGGGCAGAAATGTCTCGTGGGTTCGAATCCCACGCCCTCCGCCCCTGCCGTCACCCCATCAGGAAACGAGGTCCCGACGTGAGCACCGCCCGTCACGGACGACTTCCCCGCGCCAGCGCGTGGAGGTCGGTGCTCGCCGTCGTCGCCGGCGCCCTCGCCGTCGTCCTCGTCGCCGGAGCGTCCGTCGCGGGCATCTCGGTGTGGCAGCTCCAGTCGCAGATCGAGACCGTCGAGATCGACTACGACGCCGGCGGCGCGCCGGTCAACATCGCCGCCTTCCAGGGCGGGTTCAACATCCTGCTCGTCGGCAGCGACACGCGCGAGGGTCAGACGGGCGGCTACGGCAGCGACCCCGGATCGACCCTCAACGACGTCAACATGCTGCTGCATGTCTCGGGCGACCAGAAGAGCGCCGTGCTCGTCAGCATCCCGCGCGACATGGTCGTGCCGATGCCGCGCTGCGAGGAGGGCGGCCCCGCCACGGGCCTGCCGATCAACGAGACCCTGTCGTACGGCGGGCTCAGCTGCACGGTGCTGACGGTGCAGAACCTCACGGGACTCACTATCCAGTTCGCCGGGCTCATCACCTTCGACGGCGTCATCGCGATGTCGAACGCCGTCGGCGGCGTCGACGTCTGCATCACCGAGCCGATCTACGACCCGTACACCGGGCTCGACCTGCCCGAGGCCGGCGTGCACAAGCTCTCCGGCTGGGACGCCCTCGCCTTCCTCCGTTCGCGCCACGGCGTCGGCGACGGCAGCGACCTCGGCCGCATCAGCTCGCAGCAGGTCTACCTCTCGTCGCTCGTGCGCACGCTCAAGAGCGACGGCACGCTCACCGACTTCGGCAAGCTCTACGGCATCGCCCAGGCGGCGACGCAGAACATGACGCTGTCGGAGGGCTTCGCCCGCCCCGACACCCTGGTCTCGATCGCGCTCGTGCTCAAGGACATCCCGCTCGAGACGATCGCCATGGTGCAGTACCCGAGTCGCACGGGCGGCACGGGCATCTACACCGGCAAGGTGCAGCCCGTCACGGCGACGGCCGCGGCGCTGTTCGACGCGATCAAGGCCGACACCCCGATCGGCCTCGACTCGAACGCCGTCGGCGCCAACGGCGGCTCGACGCTCGACCCGAACGCCCCCGGCGCGACCCCCGACCCGTCGGCCACCCCCGACCCGTCGGCGACGCCCGGCGACGTGCCCGAGGCCGTCGTCATCCCGGGCCTCAAGGGTCAGACCGCCGCCCAGTACACCTGCTCCGTCGCCAACTGACCGGTGCTGCGCGCTCGGCGCGTGCCGCTAGGATGGCTGAGGCAGTCCGGGAGACGTCGCATAGTCCGGTCGAGTGCACCACCCTGCTAAGGTGGAGTCCCCGCAAGGGGACCGCGGGTTCAAATCCCGCCGTCTCCGCTCTCAGAAGCCCTGATCAGGGCACGATCGTGGCACCTCGCGCGGCCCTCCTCTCGAGCCATCCCACGCGGAGCCCTGGCGCAGGCTCCGCCCCTCGGATGCCGGGCGCCCGCCGGCGGCGGCGTCGACCGGAACTCTCCTCCCGCTGACGTGTTGACGATGGGAAGGTATCTTCCTATCGTGTTCCCATGGTGACCCGACCGCGCGGCAGGCTGCTCGACCTGGAATACGACGTGCTCGACGCCGTCGTCGCGCTCGAGGGGGCGGGCGACGACGTCTACGGCTTCCGCATCGCGCGGCTCCTCGCCGACGGCGAGCGCGATCTCATCGGGCACGGCACGCTCTACAAGGCGCTCGCCCGGCTCACCGCGAGCGGGCTCCTGGACGCGTCGTGGGAGAGCGGCGACGCCCCCGAGGTCGACGGCCGTCCGCGTCGGCGGCTCTACGCGCTC
>JAEWKY010000269.1 GCA_023457615.1 Actinomycetes bacterium
ATGCGCATGAACCGCGTGCTCGTCGGCCAGGCCGCCGCCGGGCTCGCGGCCTACCTGCTCGGCCGCGAGCCGCATCCGAGCGTCGTGATCGGCTACGACGGCCGCCACAACTCGGCCGTCTTCGCACGTGACACCGCCGCGATCATGGCCGGCGCGGGCGTCGAGGCGATCCTGCTGCCGCGCGCGCTGCCCACCCCGGTGCTCGCGTTCTCGGTGCGCGAGCTGCGGGCGAGCGCCGGTGTCATGGTCACGGCGAGCCACAACCCCGCGCGCGACAACGGCTACAAGGTCTATCTCGGCGGCGGCGACCAGGGCGCCCAGATCGTGCCGCCCGCCGACGGCGGGATCGCCGCCGAGATCGAGCGCGCCGCCCTCGTCGCGTTCGGCGACCGCCCGACCTCGACGCGCATCCGCACCGCCGACGAGTCGGTCGTCGACGCCTACGTCGAGCGCACCGCCCGCGTCGCGAGCGAGCCCGAGCCGCTGCGCTACGTCTACACGCCCCTGCACGGCGTCGGGCTCGAGGTCGCGACGCAGGTGTTCGCCGAGGCGGGCTTCGCGGCGCCGATCGTCGTCGCCGCGCAGGCCGATCCCGATCCCGACTTCCCGAGCGTGGCGTTCCCCAACCCGGAGGAGCCGGGCGCGATGGACCTCGCGTTCGCGCTCGCGCGCGAGCACGACGCCGACCTCGTGATCGCGAACGATCCCGATGCCGACCGCGTGGCCGTCGGGGTCCCCGACCGCGCGGCCGACGGGGGCTGGCGTCGGCTGTCCGGCAACGAGATCGGCTGGCTGCTCGGCTGGCGCGCGGCGCGAACCCACACCGAGGGCACACTGGCCTGCTCGCTCGTGTCGTCGCCCGCGCTCCGCGAGATCGCCCGCGCCTACGGTCTGGGCTTCACCGAGACGCTCACCGGGTTCAAGTGGATCTCGCGCGCACCCGACCTCGTCTACGGCTACGAGGAGGCCCTCGGCTACCTCGTCGATCCGGAGAAGGTGCGCGACAAGGACGGCATCTCCGCCGCCGTCGCCGTGCTCTCGCTGTTCTCCGAGCTCGAGGACGCGGGCGAGACGCTCGAGAGCCACCTCGACCACTTCGCGCTCGAGTTCGGCGCGCACGCGTCGGCGCAGATCTCGATCCGCGTCGCCGATCTCTCGGTCATCCCGGCGACGATCGCGCGCCTGCGGGCCACCCCGCCCGCCGAGGTCGGCGGCTTCGCGGTCGAGGGGATCGACGACTTCGCGCTCGGCGTCGACGGCTTCCCGCCGAGCGACATCCTGCGCCTCCGCCTCGCCGGCGGCGGCCGGGTCATCGTGCGCCCCTCGGGCACCGAGCCGAAGCTCAAGTGCTACCTCGACGCGGTGTCGCGCGAGGGCTCGGCCGCCGAGCGACGTCAGGCTGCCGACGCCGCCGTCGCCGCGCTCGAGGCGGGGATGCGCACCCTCCTCGCCTAGGGCGCTCACAGCCGGCGCTCAGCGGGATACTCCCGCGGGATGATGCCGTCGTCGGCGGGGTCGCGAAGACTCGCCTCATGACCGCGCCCTCGCGACCCGTCCGCATCCTGCTCGTCGACGAGGAGGAGGCGTTCACGCACGTCGTGCGCCTCGCCCTCGAGCTCGAGGGCTGGGAGGTGCGCACCGCGCACTCCGCGGCCGCCGCGCTCGCCGACCGCAGCCGCCCCGACATCGTGCTGCTCGACATGATGCTGCCCGATGGGCTCGGCACCGAGGTCGTCGCCGCGATGCGGGAGTCCGGCTCGCGAGCCGTCGTCGTCTTCGTGACGGGCCGCGCGGAGCACGACCAGCGCGCCGCCGCCTACGCCGCGGGGGCCGACGGCTACCTCACGAAGCCGTTCTCGCTCGAGGAGGTCGTCGACCACCTGCAGGTCGTCGTGCGACGCCTGGGCCTCGCGGAGTCGAGCCGCGTCGCCGGCGACCTCGTGCTCGACGTCGAGTCGGGGATGGCGTGGCGCGCGGGCGAGCTGCTCGCGCTCACCTCGCTCGAGTTCGAGCTGCTCCGCGAGCTGCTCGAGCGTCCCGGAGCCCGGCCGACGACCGCCGAGCTCGTGCGCGCGGTGACGGCGCGCGGCATCCGGATCCCGCGGGAGTTCGTCGCGCGGATGCTCGCCCGCATCCGCGCCGCCGTCAACGGCGTCGGTCGCCCGCTGCTCGTCGGCGACGACGCGGGCTGGCAGCTCGGCTGACCGTCCGGTGGGGGCACCGCGACGCGCGGTGCGTCGGGGTCAGGCCCGCGCGAACCCCGTCACGATGCGCTCGATGAGCTCCTCGCGGTCCTCGAGCGGCAGGAAGGCCGCCTCGGCCGCGTTGACCATGAACGCCTCGACGTCGTCGGCGTCGTAGCCGAAGGCGTCGACGAGCAGCCCGAGCTCGCGCGTGAGCGACGTGCCGCTCATGAGCCGGTTGTCGACGTTGACGGTGACCTTGAAGCCGAGCTGGTAGAGCACGTCGAACGGATGTCCTGCCATGCCCGGACCCCACGCGGTGAACGCCGCCGTCTGCAGGTTCGACGAGGGGCTCGTCTCGAGCGGGATGCCGCGATCCTTGATCCACTGAGCGAGGCGGCCGAGCGTGACGTAGCTCGCGTCGTCGTCGCCCTCCTCGAGCTCGATGTCCTCGGCGATGCACACGCCGTGGCCGAGACGCAGCGCGTGCCCGTCGACGAGGGCGCTCTGGATGCTGTCCAGCCCGTCGGCCTCGCCGGCGTGGATCGTCACGGGGAAGTTCTCCCGCGCGAGCAGGTCGAACGCGTCGGCGAACCGCGAGGGCGGGAAGCCCTTCTCGGGTCCGGCGATGTCGAAGCCGTGCGCCCCGGCGTCGCGGTGGCGCAGCGCGAGCTCGGCGATCTCCCTGCCGCGATCGTTCTGACGCATCGCCGAGACGAGCTGTCCGGCCAGGATCCAGCCGCCGTTCGCCTCGACGACGTCGATCCCCTCGTCGATGCCGGCCTGCACCGCCTCGACCGCCTGGTCGAGGGTGAGCCCCTGCGTGAGGTGCTGCTCGGGCGCCCAACGGATCTCACCGTAGATGACGCCGTCGGCGGCCAGGTCTTCGACGAACTCCCGCGCGATGCGCGTGAGGTTCTCGGCCGTCTGCATCACGGCGATCGTGATGTCGAAGGTCTTGAGGTAGTCGACGAGCTCGCCGGACGAGCACGATGCGAGGAACCAGGCCTCGAGCGCCTCGGCGGTGTCGGCCGGCAGCTCGACGCCCGCGGCCGGCGCGAGGTCGATGATCGTCTGCGCGCGCAGCCCGCCGTCGAGGTGGTCGTGCAGCGAGATCTTGGGGAGCCTCCCGAGCGGCACGCGGGAACCGGGCAGGATGCGGTCGGCGTCAGTCGTCACGAGCCCAGCCTACGGGTGACCTGAGGAGTCGGTTCTTGTCGGTTTCGGGCGTCGGTGCCGACAAGAACTGACTCCTCAGGCGTCCTCCCCAGGGCGGGTGAGGTCAGGCTCCCGCGCCTTCCGAGCAGCTTCCGCCGCGAAGGTCGCCCGACCGGGACACGATTCGGGATGCGACGACCGGCTCCTCTTCCTCGTGAACTGCTCGACGCCGACGGATTCACGCGACGTGAGGCGGAGAACGCCGGGGTCGACCAGGAGCGATTGCGTCGCCGCGACCTCGTCCGACCGTTCCACGGGGTCCGCGCGGTGGAGGCGCCCGTGACCCTCGCCGATCACGCGAGGGCGTACGCAGCCCGGCTGGAGCCGGACGGATTCCTGTCGCACACCAGTGCCGCCGCCCTCTGGGGCTTGCCTCTCCCGCGTCGGCTCGACCCCCGCATCCACGTCTCACAGCCGCACGGACACCGAGCCGTCCGTACGCGCGGCGTGATCGGCCATCACCTCGTCATCTCCGATCGTGAGCTGACCGTTCTCGACGGGATACCGATCACGACGCCCGAGCGCACGTGGTCGGATCTGGCGGGCTGGATCGATCTGGAGGCGCTCGTCGCCGCGGGGGATCGGGTCATCTGGCACCGTGCCCCGCTGGCGCATCTCGACGCCCTCGTCGAAGTCGCGCGACGCCATCCGGGACGTCGCGGACGACCCGCCCGGCTCGCGGCCCTCGCACTCGTCTCTGACCGGGCGGACTCGGCCCCCGAGTCGGTGCTGCGAGTGCGGATCGCGAGGAGCGGTCTCCCGACGCCGCTCGCGAACCCGCTGCTCAGGACGGCGTCGGGTGCCTGGGTCGGTCAGCCCGACCTCGCGTGGCCCGAGTACCGCGAAGTCGTCGAGTACGAGGGCGACGGACATCGAACGGATCGCGCCCAGTGGCGAACCGACCTCCGCCGTGTCCCGCGATTCGAAGACGACGGATGGCACGTCAACCGTGCGGGTGGGGACGATCTCGCCGACGGATCTCGGTGGCTGCTCCGACTCCTCGCGCGCCGGCTGCGCGCCAAAGGCTGGAACGGGGAACTGCGACTGTGAGGGGTCGAAAGTCGTCGGAAATGATCGCGTGAAGCGACAGAAATCGACGCCTCAGGGAAGGGAGCTACTCGACGCGACCGGCGATGAGCGGACCGCCGTCGTCGACGGGGTCGCCCGGGTCGCCGATCGCCCAGGCCCCGTCGAGCGCCTCGAGCGCCCGTGCGAAGCGGGCGGGCTCGTCGGCCGACAGGGTGAAGAGCGGCTCGCCCCGGCGCACGGTGTCGCCCGGCTTCGCGTGCAGGTCGAGGCCCGCCGCGTGCTGCACGGGGTCCTCCTTGCGCGCGCGGCCCGCGCCGAGACGCCAGGCCGCGATCCCGAACGGCAGCGCCTCCTGCTTCACGAGGATGCCGTCGCGGTCCGCCGTGACGACGTGCGTCTCCTTCGCCACAGGCAGCGCGGCATCCGGATCCCCGCCCTGCGCCGCGATCATCGCGCGCCAGGAGTCCATCGCGCGGCCGTCCGCCAGCGCGGCCTCGACGTCGGCGTCGGGCTGCCCGGCGAGCGCGAGCATCTCCCGCGCGAGGGCGACGGTGAGCTCGACGACATCCGCCGGCCCCCCGCCCGCGAACACCTCGACCGACTCGCGCACCTCGTTCGCGTTGCCGATCGCGAGCCCGAGCGGCACGTGCATGTTGGTGAGCAACGCGACGGTCTTCGTGCCGGCGTCGTTGCCGAGGCGCACCATCACCTCGGCGAGCTCGCGCGAGCGCGCCGGGTCCTGCAGGAAGGCGCCCGAGCCGTGCTTCACGTCGAGCACGAGCGACGCCGTGCCCTCGGCGATCTTCTTGCTCATGATCGACGACGCGATGAGCGGGATGGCCTCCACCGTCCCCGTGATGTCGCGCAGCGAGTAGAGCTTCCCGTCGGCGGGAGCCAGCCCCGCCCCCGCCGCGCACACGACGGCGCCCACGTCGGCGAGCTGCCGCATGAACTCGTCGTTGGAGAGCTTCGCCCGCCAGCCCGGGATCGACTCGAGCTTGTCCAGCGTGCCGCCCGTGTGCCCGAGCCCGCGGCCGGAGAGCTGCGGCACGGCGACGCCGAAGGAGGCCACGAGCGGCGCGAGCGGAAGGGTGATCTTGTCGCCGACGCCGCCCGTCGAGTGCTTGTCGGTCGTCGGCTTCGCGAGTCCCGAGAAGTCGAGCGTCTCGCCCGTCGCGATCATCGCGAGCGTGAGATCCTTGATCTCGACCGGCGACATCCCGCGCAGGAAGATGGCCATCGTCATCGCCGACATCTGCTCGTCGGCGACGTAGCCGCGCGTGTAGGCGTCGACGAGCCAGTCGATCTGCGCGGTCGAGAGGATGCCGCCATCCCTCTTGGTCTTGATGAGATCGACGGCGTCGAAGGCCTCAACCATTCGCGAACTCCTCGAGCTGACGGGGGCCGAACGCGTCGGGCAGCACCTCGTCGATCGTCTTGATGCCCGACACGGTCTCGAGCAGCATCCCCGGCGCCGAGAACTCGTAGAGCAGCTGACGGCAGCGGCCGCACGGCATGAGCACGTTGCCGTGGCCGTCGACGCAGGAGAACGCGACGAGCCTGCCGCCCCCGGTCGCCGCGAGCGACGAGACGAGTCCGCACTCCGCGCACAGTCCGACGCCGTACGAGGCGTTCTCGACGTTCGTGCCCTGCACGATCCGGCCGTCGTCGACGAGGGCGGCCGCGCCGACCGGGAACCTCGAGTACGGCGAGTACGACCACGCCATCGCCTCGTTCGCGGCCGCGCGCAGCGCCGCCCAATCCACCTCGGCCACGACTACTCCTTGATGTACGGCTTGCCCGCGGCGCGCGGCGCGATGACGCGACCGGCGACGAGGGCGACGGCGAGGATCGTGACGACGTAGGGCGTCATCGCGATCAGGTCCGGCGGGATCGCGGCCCCGGCCTGCCCCGCCCAGATGCGGAAGTTGCTCGCGAACCCGAACAGCAGCGCCGCGATCGCCGCGTACCACGGGTTCCAGCGACCGAGGATGACCGCCGCGAGCGCGATGAAGCCCTGACCGGCGCTCATCTCGCGCACGAACGCGCCGACGCCGCCGACCGTGAGCGCCGCACCGCCGAGACCGGCGATCGTGCCGGCGAGCGTCACCGTCCAGAAGCGCGTGCGGTTCACCTTGATGCCGACGGTGTCGGCCGCGAGGGGGTGCTCGCCGAGCGAGCGCACGCGCAGGCCCCAGCGCGTCTTGAACAGCAGGAACCAGACGAGCGGCACGAGCAGGAACATGAGGTACGTCGTCGGCCGCTGGTTGAAGAGCACCGAGCCGAGCACCGGGATGTCGGAGAGCAGCGGGATCGGGATGCGGGGCATCGTGCCCGGGTTGTTGAACTCCGCCGACTGCGGGCCGAGCACGGCCGAGTAGAAGAAGTTCGTGATCGCCGTGACGAGGCCGATGAGCACGACGCCGACGACGACCTGGTCGACGAGGTAGGTGATCGAGAACGCCGCGAGCACCATCGAGATGAGACCGCCGACGACCATCGCCGCCACCACGGCGAGCACGTAGTTGCCGGTCGTCGAGGCGACCACGGCGGCGACGAACGCGCCGCCGAGCAGCTGCCCCTCGATCGCGATGTTCACGATGCCGACCCGCTCGCCGATGACGCCCGCGAGAGCGCCGAAGACGATGGCCGTCGAGAGGCCGATCGCGCCGGTGAGCAGGAACACGACGGGGACGTTGCCGCCCGCGCCGACCCACGCGACGAGGCTCACGAGGAACGCGAGGCCGACGATGAGCGAGATCCAGACCGGCACCGGCTTGCGGATCGCGGCGAACCGCAGGGCGACGATCGAGGCGCACAGCGCGACGGCGCCCAGCACCCAGCCGAGCACGTGCGGCGAGGCCGACGTGGGCTCGAGCGGGAAGGCATCCCCCGCCGTCGCCCAGGCGAACCGCACCTCGCGGTCGTCGCCGAAGACGCCGAACGCGACGATCGTCACGACCGAGAGCACGGTGAGCAGCACCGGGATGCGCCAGCTGCGCGGCGGGAGCGCGACGGCGTGCGCCGTCGACGCCGGCGGGATCGGCGTGGTCGTCTCGGCGCTCATCGGCCGACTCCTCGGGGTGCGGGGATGAATCGGAAGATCGCCCGGACGAGCGGCGGGGCGGCGATGAACAGGACGATCACGCCCTGCACGACGCCGAGCACCTCGGGCGAGACGTCGGCGACCTGCATGGCCGGGCCCGCCGCCTTGAGCGCGCCGAACAGCAGGCCGGCGAACAGCACGCCGATCGCGCGCGAGTTGCCGAGCAGCGCGACGGTGATCGCCTCGAAGCCGATGCCCGCGTCGACGTTCGGCGCGAAGTTGCCGTCGCGACCGAGCGACTGGTTGATGCCCGCGAGGCCGACGAAGAGACCCGACAGCACCATCGCGACGATCGCCGTCGTGTTGACGTTGATGCCCGCGGTGCGCGCGGCATCCGCGTTGAGCCCGACCATCCGCAGCCGGAAGCCGAGCGGCGAGCGCTCCATGAGGTACCAGTAGACGCCGACGGCGAGGATGCAGAGCACGAACGACCAGCGGAGGTTGTACTCCGGGCCGATGAGCAGCGGGAACACCGCGGTCGGCTCCGGCGGGATCGACGTGGGGTTCGAGCCCGACTCCATGTCGTGCAGGATCGGCGTGCGCATGAGGTAGGTGATGAGCGACACCGCGATGTAGTTCATCATGATCGTCACGATGACCTCGTGCGCCCCCGTGCGGGCCTTGAGGAACCCGACGATGCCGGCCCAGAGCGCCGCGCCGAGGAAGCCGGCGAGGCCGGCGACCAGCAGGTGCAGCGGGAACGGCAGCTGGAGCTGCGACGCGACGAACGACGAGAAGATCGCGGCGAGCAGGATCTGGCCCTGGCCGCCGATGTTGAACAGGCCGGAGCGGAAGGTCAGCGCGATGCCGAGGCCCGCGGCGATGAGCGGGCCGGCGAAGCGCAGCGACTCGGTGAGGGGCCGGATGCCCGCCTCGAACGAGTCGGCGCGCGCGTTGTAGATCGCGCCGCGGACGAGGGCGTTGCCGGCCTCGCTCAGGGCACGGCCGGCGGCGGAGAAGAAGTCGCTCGGGCGGGAGAACAGGTAGCCGAGGGTGTCGCCCACGCGCTCGTTCGTGAAGATGACGAGCAGCGCGCCGACGACGAGGGCCAGCAGGATGGCGAACAGCGTGCGCACGAGTCCGCCGGAGGCGATGTCGCGGGCGACCTCGTTCCAGGCGATCCGGCGGCGCTGCGGCGACTGCTGCCCGCCCTCGGGCAGCGGATCGAGGTCGACCGGCGCGCCGCCGGAGGTCTGTCCGAGGCTCACGCGTGCACCCCCGCCATGAGCTGGCCGAGCTTCTCGCGGGGCGTGTCGGCGGGCACGATGTCGACGATCGCTCCGCGGTACATGACCGCGATGCGGTCGGCGAGGGCGATCACCTCGTCGAGCTCGGTGGAGATGACGAGCACGGGGACCCCCGAATCGCGGACCTCGACGATCCTCTCGTGGATGAACTCGATGGAGCCGACGTCGACGCCGCGCGTGGGCTGCGAGGCGACGAGCAGCTTGAGCTCACGGCCGAGCTCACGGGCGAGCACGACCTTCTGCTGGTTGCCGCCGGACAGGCGCCCGACGAGCGTCTCGGCATCCGGCGTGCGGATGTCGAACTCCTGGATGGCGGCCTGCGCGAACTCGTCGCGGTGGCCGAAGTCGATCCCGAGCCCCTTCACGAACGGGCCGCGGAACGAGCGGTCGAGCATGAGGTTCTCGGCGACGGTGAACTCGGCGACCAGGCCGTCGACCTTGCGGTCCTCGGGCACGAAGCCGACGCCGTCGTCGAGCAGGCGACGCACCGAGTGGCCGATGACCTCCTGGCCGTCGATCCGGATCGACCCCTGGAGCTTCGAGCGCAGCCCGACGAGAGCCTCGGCGAGCTCGGTCTGACCGTTGCCCTGCACGCCGGCGATCGCGAGCACCTCGCCGGCGCGGATGCTGAACGTCACGTCGTCGAGCAGCCGCTGACCCGTGGGCGAGAAGAGCGTGAGGTCCTCGACGACGAGCACCTCGGCGCCGAGCTTCGGCGCGTCCTTCTCGACGGTCAGCTCGACGCTGCGGCCGACCATGAGCGAGGCGAGCTCGTCGGTCGACGCCCCCGGGTCGGCGGAGCCGACGACCTTGCCGAGCCGGATGACCGTGATCGTGTCGGCGACGGCCTTGACCTCGCGGAGCTTGTGGGTGATGAAGACGATCGAGGTGCCGCTGTCGGCGAGCCGCCGCATGGTGACCATGAGCTCGTCGGTCTCCTGCGGCGTGAGCACCGCGGTGGGCTCGTCGAGCACGAGCACCTTCGCGTCGCGCGAGAGCGCCTTGACGATCTCGACCCGCTGCTGCACGCCGACGGGCAGGTCTTCGACGAGGGCGTCGGGGTCGAGGTCGAAGCCGAAGCGCGCCGAGATCTCGCGCACGAGCTCGCGCGCCGCCCCGAGGTCGAGCACCTGCCCGAACCGGGTCGGCTCGTGGCCGAGCATGACGTTCTCGGCGACCGTGAAGACGGGGATGAGCATGAAGTGCTGGTGCACCATGCCGATGCCGGCGGCCATCGCCTGGCCGGGCCCGGAGAAGTGGCGAGGCTCGTCGTCGAGCAGGATCTCGCCCTCGTCGGGCTGGTAGAGCCCGAACAGCACGTTCATGAGGGTGGACTTGCCGGCGCCGTTCTCTCCGAGAAGGGCGTGGATCTCACCGGGCTCGACGACGAGATCGATGCCGTCGTTGGCAACGAGCCGTCCGAACCGCTTGGTGATGCCGCGGAGCTCGAGTTTCATCGTGGACCATCCTGCCTGAAGAGGGGCGCGCCGGATACGGCGAACGCCCGCGCGGGGGATCCCCCCCCCGGGCCCCCAACCCAA
>JAEWKY010000270.1 GCA_023457615.1 Actinomycetes bacterium
CGCCCCCCCACGACTCCTAGGCTATGTTTAACACGACGGCGACGCGACGACCGCCCGGCCAGCTCGACAGCATCCTCAGCTCGCCTTCGCGCCGTCGACCGCGATGACCTGACCGGTCATGTGCTCGGGGGCGTCGAGGAGCGCCCAGACGATGACGTCGGCGAGCTCCTCGGGGTGGGAGAGGCGGCCGGAGGGGCTGCGCGACTCCATGACGCGCTTGCCCGCCTCGCGGTCGGTCGGATCGATCGCGTCGAAGGCCGTGAGCACCATGTCGGTGTAGGTCGGTCCGGGGGCGATGACGTTGACCTTGACGCCGTGCGGCGCGTAGTCCCACGCGGCGGCCTTGCTCATGCCGACGACCGCGTGCTTCGCGGCGACGTAGGTCGCGAAGTTCGTGCCCCCGCGGATCGCGAAGAACGAGCCGATGTTCACGACCGCGCCGCGCGTCGCGACGAGGTGGGGGAGCGCCGCGCGCATCCCCGCGAAGGCGCTGCGCGCGTTGATCGCCATCACCCGGTCGAAGGTCTCGTCGCTCGTGGTCTCGATGCTCTCGCCCGGCGGGGTGTAGCCCGCGATGTTCGCGAGGCCGTGCAGCGACCCCCAGCGCTCGAGCGCGTCGGCGACCGAGGCGTCGATCGCCGCGGAGTCGGTCACGTCGACGACCCTCGTCGCGAGCTCGCCGGAGGCGAAGTCCGTCTCGGCCGCGAGCTTCTCGAGGCCCGCGGCGTTGAGGTCGGTTGCGAGGACGTTGACCCCGCCACGCGCCGCGAGGGCGCGCACGACGGCCGAGGCGATGCCGCCGCTCGCCCCGGTGATGATGACGTTCGCGGTCATGCGTGGTCCTTCCCCTCGCGCGGTCGGGCCGCCCACGCGGCCGTGAATCCCTCGATCGACCGACGGTAGACCTCGTCCGGGTCCATCGCCCACACCGAGTCGGGCACGGGGGTTCCCCACCGGCCGTCGTCGGAGAAGATCTCGAGGTCGTACCAGCCCTCGTAGCCCGCGGCGTCGAGGGCGCCGAGGATCGCGGCGAGGTCGATGACGCCGTCACCCGGGATGAGGCGGTCGCCGCGGGCGCGCGGCGGCTCGTGCCAGTCGCTGATCTGCACCGATCCGATGCGGTGGGCGTTGCCTGCCACGAGGTCGAGCGCCTCCGGGTCGTCCCACAGGTGGTAGACGTCGTAGCAGACCAGCAGGTTCGGCTCGCCGACGAGGTCGAGGAAGTCGAGCGTCTCGCGCATCGTGCGCAGGAACGAGGCGTTGAACCCCACGTCGCGCACGGGCTCGAGCGAGAGGGTGAGGCCGTGCCCGGCCGCGTGGCGCGCCGCCGTGCGGAGCCCGTCGGCGGCGATCGCCACCGCGTCGTCCCGCGAGTAGCCGACCTCGGCGCCCGTGCTGAAGACGATCGTGTCGGGCGCGAAGGGGGCGAGCCTGTCGATCGAGGCGCACATCGCGGCGACGCGCTCGGCGGGGTCGGAGATCCCCGCGTAGAGGCCCGCGGGCACGGTGGGGAGGGGGCTCAGGATGGCGCCGATGGTCGACGTCGCGACGAGGCCGCTCGCGCGGAGGAGCTCGAGCGAGCGCTCGTCGTCGCCCTCGGGGAGCTTGGCCTCGCAGAGCCCGACTCCACTCAGCCCGAACCGCCGGGCGAGCTCGAGGTCCTGCGCGAAGGTCGTGTCCATCGTGGTGAACTCGCACACCGAGAACCGGTCCGCACCGCTCATGTCGATCCTCTCGTCGTTGAGGTTGAGATTCTATATTATCGTATCGACATGAGCGATTCGATGGAGATCGACTGGGACGTCCCCGTCCGCATGGACGACGGGGTCGTGCTGAGCGCCAACGTGTACCGCCCCGCGGGGGAGGGCCGGCATCCGGTGATCATGTCCTACGGCCCCTACGGCAAGGACCTGTCGTTCCAGGAGGCGTACGCGCCTCGGTGGCGGATCCTCGAGCGCGACTACCCGGATGCGGTCGCCGGCTCGAGCAACGCGCATCAGTCGTGGGAGCTCCTCGATCCCGAGAAGTGGGTGCCCCACGGCTACGTGATCGTGCGCGTCGACTCGCGCGGCGCGGGCCGGTCGCCCGGCGTCGTCGACTCGTGGTCGCCGCGCGAGGCGCAGGACTACGCCGCGTGCATCGAGTGGGCCGGCACCCAGCCCTGGTCGACCGGCAAGGTCGGGCTCGCGGGCGTCTCGTACTACGCGATGAACGCGTGGCAGGTCGCCGCGCTCGCGCCCGAGCACCTCGCGGCGTTCTGCAGCTGGGAGGGCTGCAGCGACCTCTACCGCGAGGCCGCGTACCACGGCGGCATCCACAACGACTTCCTCGGCGGCTGGTTCCCGCGGCAGGTCGAGAGCGTGCAGTACGGCACCCCGCACAGCACGGCCGTCAACCCCGTGAGCGGGCTCGCGGTGACGGGCGACGTCGTGCGCTCCGAGGAGGAGCTCGTGCGCGATCGCGTCGACATCGGGGCGAGCATCCTCGCGCATCCGCTGCTCGACGACTACTGGCGCGAGAGGTCGGCGGCGCTCGAGAGGATCACCGCGCCCGTGCTCTCCGCGGGCAACTGGGGCGGGCACGGCCTGCACCTGCGCGGCAACATCGGCGGCTGGCAGGGCGCCGGCTCGCGCGAGAAGTGGCTCGAGATCCACGGCCGCGAGCACTGGTCGCTCTTCTACGCCGACTACGGGCAGCGGCTCCAGCGGCGCTTCTTCGACTGGTACCTCAAGGGCGAGGGCGACTGGCTGCAGACGCAGCCGCCCGTGCAGCTGCAGATCCGCCGCCCCGACGACACGTTCGTGGAGCGCGGCGAGCAGGAGTGGCCGCTCGCGCGCACGGAGTGGACGCGACTCCCGCTCGACGCCGCGGCGACGACCCTCGGAGCGGCGCCCGCCGCCCCCGCGACGGCGCGCTACGAGCCCGGCGTCTCCGGCGTGACCTTCCTCGCCGAGCCCTTCGCCGAGGACGTCGAGATCACGGGCCCGCTCGCGGCGCGCCTCTGGATCTCGTCGGAGACGACGGATGCCGACCTCTTCCTCGTCGTGCACGCCTACGACGCGGACGGCCGCGAGCTGCTCTTCCGCGGCGCGGGAGACCCGTGGTCGCCCGCCGCCCAGGGGTGGCTGCGCGCCTCGCATCGCGCGCTCGACGAGGGGTCGACGCCGTGGCAGCCGCGGCATCCGCACGACCGTGTCGAGCCGCTCGTGCCGGGCGAGCCCGTCGCCGTCGACGTCGAGATCTGGCCGACGTCGCTCGCGCTCCCGGCCGGCTCGCGTCTCGGCCTCTCGGTGCAGGGCGCCGACTACGACCACGGCCTGCCCGACGAGGTGCTGCAGTCGGGCGAGCGGCTCGCCTGGTCGGCGAAGACGACGCGCGGCTCCGGTCCCTACGTGCACACCGACGAGCGGGCTCGACCGCGCGACATCTATGGAGGAGCAGTGACCGTTCACACCGGTGGAGAGCACGAGAGCTGGCTGCTCGTGCCGTTCATCCCCGCGGCAGGCGCCCGATGAGCGCGCGCGGGGTCTGGTTCACGGGGCCGCGCGAGATCGAGCTGCGCTCCGAGGAGCTCCGCGCGCCCGGGGAGGGCGAGGTGCTGCTCGAGGGCGTCACGTCGCTCATCAGCGCGGGCACCGAGATGAACGTCTACCGCGGCGACATCGGTTCCGCGGAGGAGCTCGTGCTGCCCACCTCGCGCGGCGACTTCCCGTTCCCCGTGCAGTACGGCTACCAGGTCGTCGCCCGCGTCGCCGAGCGCGGCCCGGGGGTGGCGGACCTCGCCGTCGGCGACCACGTCTTCGCGGTGCACGGCCACCAGGACGCGTTCGTCATGCCCGTGAGCGTGCCGGGTGCGGCCGGGCCGCGGCAGATCGTGACGCGCGTGCCCGACGGCGTGAGCCCCGAGCGCGCGGCCTTCCAGAACCTCCTCGCGGTCGCCCTCAACGGGCTGCTCGATCAGCCCGTGCGCTTCGGCGACGTCGCGCTCGTGTCCGGGCTCGGGGTCGTCGGGTCGTTCGCGGGCTGGCTCGCGCGCCGCACGGCCGGGGCCCTCGTGCTCGTCGATCCGCTCGCGGCCCGGCGGGAGCGCGCGGCCTGGATC
>JAEWKY010000271.1 GCA_023457615.1 Actinomycetes bacterium
ACGGGCGGCCGCCGCGGCGCCCACCTCGGCGATCGCGAACTCGGCGCGGGCGAGCGCCTCCGCCGCGCCTCCGCGCACGAGGCGGTCGAGCACGACGCCGAGCTCGGAGGCGGAGCGCGACTCGGCCGTGAGCACCGGCATCCCCGCGCGGTCGGCGACGAGCCGCGCGGTGTCGGGGAGGGTGTATCCGCCCGTGACGACGAGCGCCGTGAAGCGACGGGCGACGGCCTGACGCACGGCGATGTCGAACTGGTACGGCGAGGGCTCGCGGCCCGAGAACGGCGCCGCGATGACGAGCGCCTCCTGCGGCACCGTCTCGAGGGAGTCGAGCCCGGCGATCTCGACGCGCGTGACGGGCACGCCGACGGCGGAGCCCGCGACGAGTCGCAGGCCCAGCCGGTCCCCTTGGGCGAGGATGTCGTCGAGCAGCACTTGGTCTATGGGCACAGTATGCCTCCGAATCTCATGCCGATGGCACATTGAGTGCGGGCGACCGCGTCCCTAGCGTCGGAGCATGCCCCACCCGGACACCCCCGACCGGCCCGTCCGCCGCTCGATCGCGCGCGAGGACGTCGCGCCCCTCGCGGCCGGCGCCGCGATCTTCGGCACGGGCGGCGGCGGCGCGGTGCACACCGTCCAGCTCGCCGTCGAGATCGCCCTCGAGGAGCACGGCCCCGTCGACCTGCTGCAGGTCTCCGACCTCGGACCCGACGACGCCGTGCTGATCATGTCGGCGATCGGCGCCCCGAGCGTGGGCATCGAGATGCTCTCCGCCGCGTGGCAGCCCGAGCGCATCGTCGCCGAGGTCGAGCGCGACCAGGGCGTCAAGGTCACGGCCCTCATGGCGGCCGAGATCGGCGGCAGCAACGGCGTCGCCCCGGTCGGCTGGGCCGCCCGGCTCGGCCTCAAGGTGCTCGACGCCGACGGCATGGGGCGCGCGTTCCCCGAGGCGACGATGATCTCGATGAACGTCGCCGGCCTGCCGTGCGAGTTCGTCGTGCAGAGCGACGCGGTCGGCAACATCGCCCTGTTGCGGCCGATCGACATGGGATGGCTCGAGCGTCACGCGCGCGCCCTCACCGTCGCGAGCGGCGGCATCGCGATCGGCGCGCACTACCTGCTCACGGCGGACACCGCGCCGGGCGCCGTGATCGAGGGCACCGTCTCCCGCGCGATCGAGGTCGGTCACGCCCTCCTCGGATCGGCCGAGCCCATCGCGGCGATCTCGGCATCCCTCGGCGCGGCGACCCTCATCGGCGGCAAGCTCGTCGACGTCGAGCGCCGCACCGAGGGCGGCTTCACGCGCGGCTCGGTGACGATCGAGGGCACGGGCGACGACCGCGGCCGCCTCGTGCGCGTCGAGGTGCAGAACGAGAACCTCATCGTGCTCGAGGACGGCGAGGTCGTCGTGAGCGTCCCCGACCTCATCACGATCGTGGACACCGAGACGGGCGAGGCCATCTCGACCGAGCTGCTGCGCTTCGGCCAGCGCGTCTCCGTGCTCGCCTGGCCGTGCGACCCGCTCTGGCGCTCCCCGCGCGGGCTCGAGCTCACGGCGCCGGCGGCGTTCGGCTACGACATCCCGTACGTGCCGTTCCCGGCCACGACGGCGGTGGCCCGATGAGCGCCACCCGCACCCTCTCCCTCGGCGTCGACGTCGGCGGCACGAACACCGACGCGGTGGCGCTCGACGGCGCGGGCCGCGTCATCGCCTGGACCAAGCAGCCGACGAGCGAGGACGTGACGGGCGGCATCCGCGCCGCGATCTCCGTGCTCCTCGCCGAGATCGGCGAGCGCCGCGGCGAGGTGTCGCGCGTCATGCTCGGCACGACGCACGCGACCAATGCGATCGTGCGCCGTCGCGACCTCGACCGCGTCGCCGTGCTGCGGCTGGGCGCGCCGGCGTCGAGCGAGTACCCGCCGCTGTCCGGCTGGCCCGCCGACCTGCGCGCCGTCGTGCTCGCCGGGGCCGAGATCGTCGGCGGCGGGCACCTTGTCGACGGCTACCCGCTGTCGCCGCTCGACCCGGATCGCCTGCGCCGCTTCCTCGACGAGCTCGAGGGCCGCTTCGACGTCGTCGCCGTGACCGGCATCTTCGGGCCGTCCTTCCCCGAGCAGGAGCTCGAGGTGGGCGACCTCGTGCGCGAGCACGTCGGGCCGGACGTGCCGATCTCGCTGAGCCACGACATCGGCGCCCTCGGCCTGCTCGAGCGCGAGAACGCGACGGTGCTCAACGCCGCGCTGCACGGCGTCGCGCGCGACGTGACGCAGGCGCTGCTCACGGTCGTCGCCGAGGAGCGCCTCGACGCCACCACCTACTTCGCGCAGAACGACGGCACCCTCATGGCCGTCGAGTTCGCGACGCGCTACCCCGTGCTCACGATCGGGTCCGGCCCCGCCAACTCGATCCGCGGCGCCGCCTACCTCTCGGGTGTCACGGATGCCGTGATCGTCGACGTGGGCGGCACGACGAGCGACCTCGGCGTGCTCACCGCGGGCTTCCCGCGCGAGTCGACGCTCCCGCGCGAGATCGGCGGCGTCCGCACGAACTTCCGGATGCCCGACATCCTGAGCCTCGGCATCGGCGGCGGCACGATCGTCGACCTGAGGTCGGGCGCCCCGATCAGCGACTCGGTCGGCTACCGCATCGCCGAGGAGGGGCTGCTCTTCGGCGGCTCGACGCCGACGCTCACCGACGCCGCCGCCGCGACCGGCGTCAGCCCCGTCGCGGGCCGCACGCTCGGCGAGCTGCCCGCCGCGACGAGGACCGGCCTCACCCGCGCCCTCGCCGTCGCGCACGAGCGCATCGAGTCGGCCGTCGAGCGGATGTCGCTCGGTCGCGGGCTCCCCCTCGTCGTCGTCGGCGGCGGCGGGTTCCTCGTGCCGGGTCAGGTGCTCGGCGCGACCGAGGTCGTGCGTCCCGAGCAGGGCGACGTCGCGAACGCCGTGGGCGCCGCGATCGCTCTCGCCGGAGGCCGGGCCGACGAGCTGTGCGACCACTCCGAGCGCGCCGCGGCGATCGAGGCCGCCTCGAAGACGGCGATCGGCCGCGCGATCCAGGCGGGAGCCGATCCGCTCCGCGTCGAGGTGGTCGAGATCCTCGAGACCCCCGTGTCCTACGCCACCCGGCCGACCCTCAAGGTGTCGGTCAAGGCCGCCGGCCCGCTCGCCCGGCTCGAGACGCAGCAGCACCACCAGTGATCACACCCCCGACAGAAAGAGAAGCATCATGAGAAGAAGGCATGTCCTGACGGTCTCGGCCGTCGCGGCCACCGCCGCCCTCGCGCTCTCCGCGTGCGGCACGACGGGAGGCGACGGCGAGGGCGACTACGTCTCCGGCGGCACGTTCGTCAAGGCGCTCACCGGCGACCCGGGCAACCTCAACCCGTTCAACGCCATCTCGTTCGACACGATCGAGCTCATGACGGCGAACTACGAGGCTCTCGTCTACGTCGACGCCGAGGGCGAGCACTTCCCGTGGCTCGCCGAGAGCTGGGAGGTGTCGGGCACCGAGGTGTCGTTCACCCTCAAGGACGGCATCACGTGCGTCGACGGCAGCGAGTTCACCGCCGAGACCGCGGCGAACAACATCAACTACAACGCCGATCCCGAGAACGCGACGCTCATCCACGGCACGCAGGTGACGGCGGACATGACGGCGACCGCCGAGGGCAACGTGATGACGGTGACGAGCACCGTCAACGACCCGTTCCTGCTGACGAACGTCGGCACGGTGCTGCAGGTCTGCCAGGCGGTGCTCGACGACGTGACCGCGGCCGACGACACCCTGATCGGCACGGGCCTCTTCGCCCCCGACGTCTTCGAGGCCGGCTCGAGCTACACCTTCACGAAGCGCGACGACTACACGTGGGGCCCGTTCGACGTCACGAGCGACACCCCCGGCCTGCCGGACACGCTCGAGTACCGCATCGTCAACGACGAGTCGACGCGCGCGAACCTGCTGCTCTCGGGTGAGATCAACGCCGCCGGCGTGATCGGCCCGGACGCGGCGCGACTGGATGCCGCGGGACTCGAGTACCAGGGCGTGCGCAACTCGGTCGGCGAGATGCTCTTCAACGAGCGCGCGGACCGCCCGACGTCCGACCCGCTCGTCCGCGAGGCGCTCGTCACCGCCCTCGACCGCGAGGAGGTGGGCGCGGTCATCGCCGACGGCAAGGGCATCGAGGCGATCTCGCTCGTCACGAAGCCGCCGCTCATCTGCGTCGAGGAGAAGCCCCTCTGGACGCTCGTCGACCACGACCTCGACCGTGCGGCCGAGCTGCTCGACGAGGCCGGCTGGACCGTCGGCGCCGACGGCAACCGCGTGAACGCCGAGGGCGAGCCGCTCGTCATCAAGTTCATCTACGACGCCCCGACGGCGACCCACGGTCCCGCCGCCGAGCTCGTCGCGGAGATCTGGAGCGAGCTCGGCATCCAGACCGAGCTGAGCGCGAACGACGCCGCCGCGTGGTCGGAGCAGCTGTTCTCGACGTTCGACTGGGACACCGGCTGGGTGCAGATCGGCCCGAACAGCCCCGTGCAGAACGCGATCTTCTACGACGCGGCGGGTCCGGACGAGGGCGGGCTGAACTTCATGTTCGTCGAGAACCCGGAGTACGAGGCGCTCGCCGCGGAGGCGCGCGTCGCGAGCCCCGAGGAGGCGTGCGACCTGTGGAACCAGGCGGAGGCCGAGCTGATCGACCGGTTCGACGTCTTCCCGCTGATCGACAACATCATCCCGATGTACGGCACGGGCGCCGACTTCGACGCCCCGAACTACATCCTGCCCACCTCGATCCGGATGCTGGGCTGAGATCATGACGCTCCCCTCGCTCGACGCGTCGCCGGTGGCCGGTGCTCCCGGTCCCGCGCGCGCGCGGTGGGGGGAGCGTCGCCTCCTCTCCCTCTCGCCCCGCGCATCCTTCCTGCTGCGGCGGCTCGGACGGATGCTCGTCGCCCTCGCGCTCGTCGTCGTCGCGACCTTCGCGATCATCCACCTCATCCCGGGCGACCCCGTCCGCGCGGTGCTCGGGCCGAGCGCGCCGCCGGAGCTCGCCGACCGCCTGCGCACCGAGCTCGGGCTCGACCTGCCGATCCACGTGCAGTTCGTGAACTACGTGACCGGTCTGTTCACCGGGGATCTCGGCACCTCGGTGCTCACGCACCGCCCCGTCGCCGACGTGCTCGCGAGCCGCCTGCCCCCGACCCTGACCCTCGCGGCCGCGGCCTTCGTCGTCGCCGCCCTCGGCGCCCTGCCGATCGGCATCGCGACGGCGATCTCGGCCCGGCACGGACGGCACCGCGTGCTCGACCTGATCGTGGGCGGCGTCGTCGGGTTCTTCATCGTGCTGCCCAACTTCCTCCTCGCCGTCGGCCTCGTCGCCGTCTTCTCGCTCGGGCTCGGCTGGTTCCCGTCCGCGGGGTGGGGCGACCTGCCGAAGGCCGTGCTGCCGGTGCTCGCGCTCGCGATCGGGCCGATGGCCTACCTCGCCCGCATCGTGCACGTCGAGATGATCCACGTGCTCGACGCCACCTACCTCACGACCGCCCGCAGCAAGCGCCTGCCGTCGTACCTCATCTACTTCCGGCACGCGCTGCCGAACATGGTGACCGCGGCGCTCACGATCGGCGGCCTCATGCTCACCGGCCTCGTCGCCGGCACGGTGCTCGTCGAGACGATCTTCAACATCCAGGGGCTCGGGATGAAGATCGTCGAGTCGATCTCGACGAAGGACTACACGATGATCCAGGGCGTCGTGCTCGTCTACGCCATCCTCGTGCTCGGCATCAACCTGCTCGTCGACCTCGCGCTCCTCGCGATCGATCCCCGCTCCTCGATCGCGGAGGGCTGACCCGTGGCCGTCTCGCTCCGCTCCCGCGTGCTCAGCCCGTCCGGCCTCACGGCGGCCGTCGGCCTCGTCGTGCTCGCGAGCGTCGCCGTCGTCGGACCGATCGTCTGGGGGGACGCCGCCGGGGCGACGAACGTGCCCGACCGCCTGCAGACGTCGAGCCTCGAGCATCCGTTCGGCACCGACGAGCTCGGCCGCGACGTGCTCGCGCGCGTGCTCGTCGCCACCCGCCTCTCGGTGCTGCTCGCCCTCGGCGCGACCGCCATCTCGGCCGTCGGCGGCATCCTGCTCGGACTCGTGCCGACCGTGCTGCCGCCCCGGCCCCGCCGCGTGCTGACCGGCCTCATCGACCTGCTGCTGACCTTCCCGTGGCTGCTGCTCGCCCTGTTCTTCTCGGTCATCTGGGGCGCGAGCTCGACGGGCGCGATGCTCGCGGTCGGCTTCGCCGGCGTCCCGGGGTTCGCGCGTCTCACCTACACGCTCGCGTCGTCGATCATGGGCCGCGACTACGTGCGCGCCGCGCGCATCGTCGGCATCGGCCCGCTCGGCGTGCTGGCGCGGCACGTGCTGCCGAACGCCTCGCCCGCGCTGCTCGTGAACGTCGCGGTGAGCGCCGCGGGCGCGCTGCTCGCCTTCGCCGCGCTCTCCTTCCTCGGCCTCGGGGTGCAGCCGCCCGAGTACGACTGGGGCCGCCTGCTGCGCGAGGGCATCGTGCGCATCTACGTCAATCCGCTCGCGGCGATCGGCCCGGGCATCCCGATCGTCGTCGCGGGACTCGTCTTCACGCTCACCGGCGAGCTCTTCGCCGCCACGCCCCGGCGCGGTGTGCTGCTTCGGAGGAGGCGGGGGCTGCGACCCTCCTCGTCCGCAGCGCACGCCGCGCCGGCTCTCCGGCCGGCCGGGACGGACCTCCCGGCCGCCGTCCCGGACGCCGTGTCCGCCGCGCGCGAGCTGCGCATCGCCTTCCCCGACGTGAACGGCGAGCGCGTCGAGCGCGTGCACGGCGTGGACGTCGGCATCCGGCCGGGCGAGGTCGTCGGCATCGTCGGCGAGTCGGGATCGGGCAAGTCGATCACCGCGATGGCCCTCGCGGCGCTCATCGAGCCGCCCGGGGAGGTGACCGCGAGCGAGCTGCGGTTCCGCGGCATCGACCTGCTGCGCCCGATCGACCGCGCGGGCGCGAGGCAGCTCGGCATCGAGCTCTCGATGGTGTTCCAGGACCCGCTCACCTCGCTCAACCCGTCGCTCACGATCGGTCGTCAGCTCACCGAGGCCGCGCGCGTGCACCAGGGGCTCGGACGCGCGGCCGCCGACGCCCGGGCGCTCGAGGCGCTCGAGTCGGTGGGCATCCCGGAGCCCGCGAAGCGCATGCGGCAGTACCCGCACCAGCTCTCGGGCGGACAGCGACAGCGCGCGATGATCGCGATGGGGCTCATGGGGCAGCCGAAGCTCGTGATCGCCGACGAGCCCACGACGGCGCTCGACGTGACCGTGCAGCGCCAGGTGCTCGCGACGCTCAAGCGCGCGCAGACGCTCACGGAGGCCGCGATCCTCTTCATCTCGCACGACATCGCGCTCGTCTCCGGGCTGTGCGACCGCATCCTCGTCATGAAGGGCGGCCACATCGTCGAGGACCTCCCCGCCGACCGCCTGCTGCAGGACGCCCGGCACCCGTACACCCGCGCCCTCATCGCGTGCGTGCCCGACATGGCGTCCGACCGCACCGTGCCCCTGCCCGTGATCGGCGATCTCGACACGAGCACGATCGAGGAGCTGCGCCGATGACGACCCTCAGCATCCGCGACCTCACCGTGCGCTACGGCACCGGGCGGCACGCCCATCTCGCGGTCGACGGGGTGAGCCTCACGGTGCCGTCGGGTCGCACGCTCGGCCTCGTCGGCGAGTCGGGCTCCGGCAAGTCGTCGGTCGCCGCCGCGATCGTCGGGCTCGCGAAGCCGTCGGCGGAGTCGTCGATCGACCTCGGCGGCGTCGAGATCACGGCACGGGATGCCGCGTCCCGCACGGCACGGCGCCGCATCCAGCTCGTCTTCCAGGACCCGTTCTCGGCGCTCGACCCGCGCATGCCGATCGGCGCCTCGATCGCGGAGGCGACGCGGGCCACGGGCCGCCGCTGGACCCGCGCGGACACGCAGCGCCGGGTCGCCGAGCTGCTGCGGCGCGTGCACATCGATCCGAGCCGGGCGGCCGAGCTGCCGAGCGCGTTCTCGGGAGGTCAGCGGCAGCGCATCACGATCGCGCGGGCCCTCGCCGGCGAGCCCGCGGTGCTCATCGCGGACGAGATCACCTCGGCGCTCGACGTCTCGGTGCAGGGGGTCATCCTCAATCTCCTGCGCGAGCTGCAGGAGGAGCTCGGCCTCACGATGCTCTTCATCTCGCACAACCTCGCCGTCGTGCGCTACGTGAGCCACGAGATCGCCGTCATGAGAGACGGTCGCGTCGTCGAGTCGGGCGAGACGGAGGCCGTGCTCGAGAACCCGGCGGAGGGCTACACCGCGGAGCTGCTCGACGCCGTGCCCGTGCTCGGCCGGCGCATCGACCTCGGCTGAGATCCGCGCCCGGGCGCGCCCGCCGCCCCACACTTGGGCGGCCCGTTTCGTGTGCGCTCCCCACATAGGGATGGCGGGCGCCGGCGCGAAGACTGGCGGCGGACCGCCGAGACCTCGGCGCTCCCCACCCCACAGAAACAGGACCCTCATGCAACGACGCATCCTCCTGGCCGGCGCCGCCGCCGGACTCGCCCTCCTCCTCGGCGCCTGCTCGACGGGCGGCGCCCCGGGCGACGACGGGCCGAACGGCTTCGGCGACTGCGAGTTCACCGGCGAGGCCGGCAGCATCGCGCTCGACCCGATCGTCGACGGCCAGCTCTCGGTCGTCACGGTGCTGCCCAACCCCGGCTGGTGGAACGGCACGACCCCCGAGAACCTCACCGACGGCTTCGAGATGTGCATGATCGCCGAGATCGCGCAGCGCGGCGGGCTCGAGAAGATGACGATCAAGGTGCTGTCCTGGGACCAGTACATCTCGGGCTCGTTCAGCGACTGGGACCTCGCCGCGGTCGTGACGAGCATCACCGAGGAGCGCAAGGCGGTCTTCACCTTCTCCGACCCGTACTACACCTCCAACCGCTCGGTCACCGTGCGCAAGGACTCGGAGTTCGACGAGACCAACATCCGCGACGCCAAGATCGGCACCATCCAGAGCAGCACGAACGCCGCCTGGCTCACCGACGTGCTGAAGCCCACCCAGGACCTCGCGCTGTTCAGCGACGGACCCGAGATGTTCGCGGCCCTCGCCGCGGGCCAGGTCGACGCGATCGTCACCGACACCGAGACGGCGCTCACGCAGAGCCAGCCGTTCGCCGACGAGCTCGAGATCCTCGGGCAGTGGAAGGCCGACGACGACTGGGGCATGACGATGCCGCTCGACACGCCCAACGCCGATGCGGTCAACCAGGCCGTCGCCGACATGCGGGCCGACGGCACGCTCGCGGCACTCTCGGAGAAGTACCTCGCTCCGCTCTTCGGTCGCGACCCCGGCAGCATCCCGTTCCTGGACGCTCCGTGACCTCTGTCAACACCGGGGAGGCGTCGGCGACCGCCGGCG
>JAEWKY010000272.1 GCA_023457615.1 Actinomycetes bacterium
GGGGGGGGGGGGGGGTGGGGGGGCCGGTGCCCACCCCGGGCGCCGCCGCGGGCTCCCTGGCGCTCACGCTCTACGTCGCCCACGCCGTCGTGCTCACGGTCGTCCGCGAGGCGACGATGCGCGACGGTCTCTGGACGATGCCGGGATGGGTGCTGCCGACGCTCGTCGTCGGGTCGCTCGTCCTCGCGACGCTCTGGCGACGGCTGGTCGGCACCGGGCCGCTCGAGGCCGGCCTGCGCGCCGTCACCCGGCTCGTCGTGCGTCCCCGGCCTAGAGTGACTCCGTGACTCTCCGGTTCGTGCTCGTGCCGCAGTGGCAGGGCTCGCCGTCCCCGCGGGCGATGCGCCTCGCCGAGGGCGTCGCCGCGCTGCGCTCCGACCTCCCCGCCTCGGCGACGACCGAGGTCGCGGTGCCGCTCGAGGCGGGCGACGATCAGGGCACGGGCATCGCGCGCTACAGCTCCCTGCGACTCGTGCGCGAGCGCGTGACGGCGGCCCTCGCCGACCTCGACGGCGCCGCCGTGGTCGTGGGCGGCGACTGCGCCGTGGCCGCCGCCGGCATCGAGACGGCCGTGCAGCGGCATCCGCGGGCGTGCGTCGTGTGGTTCGACGCGCATCCCGATCTCAACTCCCCCGCGACGTCGCCCTCGGGGGCGTCGTCCGGCATGGTGCTGCGCGCGGCGATCGACGCCGGCGACGTCGCCGCCTCGCGCGTCGTGCTCGCCGGGGCTCGATCCTGGGACGAGGGCGAGCGGGCGTTCGCCGACGAGGTCGGCCTGGCCGCCCTGAGCGTCGGCGAGCTCGACGACCCGACCGCGCTCGTCGACGCGGTCGCCGCGACCGGCGCCGACGCCGTCTACCTGCACGTCGACCTCGACGTGCTCGATCCGGCCGACCTCGACGGGCTCCTCGACCCCGAGCCGTTCGGCGTCCGCCCCGCCGCGCTCGTCGCGGCGATCAAGGCGCTCCGGGCGCGCTTCCCCCTCGCGGGCGCGTCGCTCGCGGCCTACGCGCCGAGCGCGGTCGACACCGAGCAGGCGGCCGACGACGCCGCGACGATCCTGAGGATCGTCGCCGCCCTCGGCTGACCCGCCTCCGGGATCAAGTGACCTTGATGCTGTACCGGCCCGTGGTCGGGTCGAACTCGGTGATGGTCACGAGCGCGTCGACCGTGCCCTCCGGGGACTCGTACGTGCAGTCGACGGTGTTGCCGACGACGATCTCGACCGAGTCGCCGTCGCACGAGACCTCGGGCACGTAGTCGAGCACGTTGCTGAGCGCGGTGATCGCGAGCGCCTCGATCTTGTCGATCGGCTCGGAGGCTCCCGGCTCGGCGGTCGGCTCGGGGGCGTTGTTGGCGACGTCGGCGACCTTGATGTCGATGCGGTAGTCGAGGCCTCCGGCGGTCTGGGCGACCTCGGTGAACGTGATGACGGTGTCGAACTCGAGGCCCGCGATCGGGTCGACGAGCAGGCACGTGACCGAGGTGCCGGTCTTCACGGGGATGTCGTCCTCGCCGCAGTCGATCGTCGGACGCAGGCCGACCGTCTTCTCGAGCTCGTCGGCCGCGAGCGTCGCGAGCTCCTCGGGGTCGACGGTCGGCGACGTGTTCGCGCCGACCGTGAGGCCGCAGCCGGCGAGCAGCGCGAGCGCGACGACGGCGACCGGGAGGGCGGCGAGGGGACGCGAGCGCACGGGCGAACTCCTTTGCGAGGGGACCTGCCTTGAACGCTAGCGGATGCCGACGCGCCGTTGCGTACAGTGGGCGGGTGGGTGAGAGAGTCACCGTCGACCGCGACGGACACGTGCTGATCATCGGGCTCAACCGCCCCGACAAGCGCAACGCCGCCGACTTCGCGATGCTGCAGGAGCTCTGCCTCGCCTACGGCGAGCTCGACCGCGACGACTCGCTGCGCGCGGGTGTGGTCTTCGCCCACGGCGACCACTTCACGGCCGGGCTCGACCTCGCCGACGTGGGTCCGCGCATCACCGAGAACGGACTCGACATCGTGCCGCCGGGCGGCGTCAATCCGTGGGCGGTCGACGGCGAGGCGGTGCGCAAACCCGTCGTGATCGCGGTGCAGGGCACGTGCCTCACGCTCGGCATCGAGCTCGCCCTGGCGAGCGATGTCGTCGTCGCCGCCGACTCGACGGTGTTCGGCCAGATCGAGGTGCAGCGCGCCATCCTGCCGTTCGGCGGGGCCACGATCCGGCTCCCGCGCGCGATCGGCTGGGGCAACGCGATGCGCTGGATGCTCACGGGCGACGCGTTCGACGTCGAGGAGGCGCATCGCCTCGGGCTCGTGCAGGAGATCGTGCCCCACGGCGAGCAGCTCCCCCGCGCGCACGAGCTCGCGCACCGCATCGCCGCGCAGGCTCCGCTCGCCGTGCAGGCGACGCTCGCGAACGCGCGCGAGGCGATCCGCCAGGGCGACGCGCGCGCCGAGCAGCGGCTCCAGCCCGAGCTCGTCCGCCTCGCGGCGACCGAGGACGCCGCCGAAGGGATGCGCGCGTTCCTCACCCGCTCGGAGCCGAGGTTCCAGGGTCGATGACCCCGCCGGTGCGCCCCGATCCCGCGACGCTCTCGCGGGCGGAGCGCGCCGTCGGCGCGGTCGTGCACGGCGCGGCGCGGATCCCGGGAGTGCGCCGCGTCGTCCTCGGACGCGCGATCGCGCTGCCCGGGTTCTGGTTCGCGACCGCGTGCGCGTGGCTGTGGGGCCGACTCCTGGGCGGCCGCTACCGGCGCGCGGGCGGCATCCGCTACTTCGAGGGGATGCCGGGCTGGGCGTTCGGTCGCGGCGGCACGACGATCGGCGCGATCTACCTCACGTCGACGAACACGGGGGCCGCGGTGCTCGAGCACGAGGCCGTGCACGTCGCGCAGTGGCGGCGGTACGGGCTCGCGTTCATCCCGCTCTACGTCGCCGCGGGTTCCCCCGCGCTCACCAACAGGTTCGAGGTCGAGGCCGGCCTCGAGAAGGGCGGCTACGTGCGGACGCGGCGTCCGGCTCCGCGGCCGGGGGGCTTCCCGGGCAGGACGCCCTAGGCGTTCGTGAGGAGCTGCGCGGCCCGGTCGCCGGAGACCCAGCCGTAGACGCGGTGCTCGCGGTCGAGATCGACGGGGAGCATCTCGCCGAGCCACGCCTCGACGGCGCCGCGGAGCGACTGCCCGAGGTCGCGACGCAGCCAGGTGACGCACACGCGGCCGGGAGCGGCGAGCTCGCGGACCGACGCCGCGGAGTCGATCTCGACGAAGACCTGCCCGCGCGCCTTGGCCGGGAGGGTCGCGAGCACCGTCTCGACGACCGGGAGATCCTGCTCGACGGCGCCGAGGAGGACGAGGTCGCCGGCAGCCGGCTGCCAGGAGATCGTCGCGGGGAGGAGGTCGGAGAGGAACATCGCGCACTCAGTATAGGCATGCCTAACTGAGTGTCGCCTAACCTCTACCACCCCGCGGGATGCCGCCGCTCCCAGTGCAGGCGTCGCTCGAGCTGCGCGCCGAGGGCGAGCAGCACGTCCTCGCGACCGGGTCGGCCGATGAGCTGCACACCCATCGGCAGTCCCTCGTCCGTGACGTGCACGGGCAGCGAGATCGCCGGCAGCCCGCTGACGTTCACCATGCTCGTGAACGGCGTGTACAGCACCTGCTGCGCGAAGTTGCGCTCGCCGTCCTCGGCGTCGTACCAGCCGAGCGGACGCGGGGTGAGCGCCATCGCCGGGGTGAGGACGACATCCACGCGCGCGGCGCGGGCGACGAAGCGCCGCTCGAACCCCGCGAGGAACGCGAGCGCCTCGGTGAGCTCGCGCGCGGAAAGGCGGCGACCCGCCTCGACGAGCCACCGGGTGAGCGGCTCGACGAGCGCGAGGTCCGCGTCGTCGAGCGGCAGCGCCGAGGCGCCGGCCTGCCACACCGCCCGGAATGCCGGGCCGTAGCCGGGCTCGGGATCGAAGTCGAGCTCCTCGATCCCGTGGCCGAGGCCGTCGAGCTCGCGGAGCGCGACCTGCAGCGCGTCCTCGGCCTCGGGCGACACGACCACGTCGTACTCGGCCGCCCACGGCGTGGAACGGCTCACCCCGAGCGAGACGCGCCCCTCGCCGCGCACCGCGGCGTGCAGGAAGGCGCCGCCGTCCCACGTCGGCGGCACCGTGGCCCAGGAGGCCGTGCCGTCTCCGGCGAGCGCGTCGAGCAGGAGCGCGGCGTCCGCGACGGTCCGGGCGAGCGGGCCCGCCGTGACGAGACCCGCGAGCCCGCCGAAGCCCGACATCGCCGGCACGCGTCCCCGCGCCGGCTTGAGCCCGACGAGCCCCGTCGCCGCCGCCGGGATGCGCACGGACCCGCCGCCGTCGGAACCGGGCGCGAAGGGCAGCAGCCCCGCGG